>CAZLLI010000058.1:0-17509 GCA_964560355.1 uncultured bacterium
ACCTGCGACTGCGAGTCGCCGATGTCGACGCCGCGCTCACGCAAGAGCTCCTGCAAGTAGGCCGTGTTGGCCCACAGGCGCTCGCGGAGCTGGGGTTCGTCGCGCGCGATCTGGCAGGCCTTGAGCAGCCCGCCGACCACACCCGGCGACAGCGCGCACGAGAACACGTACGAGCGCGCGAAGCCCTTCAAGTAACGAATGAGTTTGCGCGACCCCACGACGTAGCCGCCCTGGCCGCCCAAGCTCTTCGAGAAGGTGCCGAAGTGAATGTCGATCTCGTCGTCCAGGCCGAAGTGCTCGGCCACGCCGCGCCCGTTGGGACCGAACAAAAACGCCGAGTGCGCTTCGTCGATCATGATGCGTGCGCCGTGGCTCTTGGCCACTTCGACGATCTCGGGGAGATTCGCAAGGTCGCCGTCCATCGAGTAGACGCCTTCGACGATGACGAGCTTGCGACCGGGGAAGTCCTTGAGCTTGCGCTCCAAGTCGGCCGCGTTGTTGTGGCGGAAGTAGCGCACCTGCGCCTTCGAGAGAATGATGCCGTCGACGATGCTCGCGTGGGCGTACTGGTCGGTGACGACCAAGTCGCCCGAGCGCATGAGCCCCGCGATGATGCCGAGGTTGGCGCTGTAGCCGGAGGGGAAGAGCAGGCACTCTTCCTTGTTCTTGAAGCGCGCCAGCGTGCTCGACAACTCTTCGTGCAGCGAGGTAAAACCGCTCAAGATGGGCGAGCCGCTCGACCCGGTGCCGTAGGCGCGAATCGCGTCGCACGCGGCCTCGATCACTTCGGGCCGGTACGACAGACCCAGATAGTTGTACGACGCCAGATTAATAAGCCCCGCGAGGCGCTCCTTGTGGAGCTGCTCGACGACGTCGACGCGCGTGCGCGGTGCGCTCGACATGGGCTGGCCGAACAGGTAATAGCCCGCCGGCCGAGCCTCGTCGAACCAGTCGTCGAAGGGCCCGAGGATGTCGAAGGGATCCTTGCCGGAACCCCAGAAGAAGTTGCTGTAGTCGAGGTCGTTCGCCGTCGACGCCACCGGCACCGGCGGCGTCGGAGCCGCCTTCGGGGTCTCGGTAGGCGCCGGGGGGTTCGACGCCGGGGGGTCCGGATTGGGGGACGCCCCGTCTCGTAACGGTCTAGACGACATAGAGATTTTGTCTCCTCCTCGAAGCAGTGGTACGATACTCTGCCGCATCGCTCCCGGCGCGTCAAGCGATTAAAGCCCGGCGCGACGGCTCACCGGAGTCATTGGACCACAATATAACGTGTAACATGATGTTGATCCGACAACTTATTGGTGCATTGTCCCTTGCATTGGTTGGGATTGCCTTCGTCTTGGGTGACTTGTGGGGGCGTATTGCGGTCGATACGGTCGGACGGCGGAACCCCGCGCGACGCGAGGCCGCGATCAGCAGACACGTCCGCTCCATGCGGGACGCGACGCTTTGGATCGTGTCGCGGATCGGCCGGGCGCGTTTCGACGTCGCCCCCCGCATTCCGTGCCGGGGCGGGATCTTGATCGTCATGAATCACCAATCGCTCCTCGACATTCCGGTCGCCGCCTCGATGGTGCTCGACGGCTACCCGCGCTTCGTCACCCACTACCGCTACGCGAAGGGGATTCCGCTCATCTCGCACATGATCCGCATGATGGAGGCGATCCCGGTCTACCCCGGCCAGATGAGCAAGACGGAGTTCGATCGCTTGTCCGAAGCGGGCCGGACCTCCGAGCACCCCATCGTCCTGTTTCCCGAAGGCCATCGCACCAAGGACGGCGAGATCCGGCCGTGGAAGCGGGGCGCGCTGGACGCGTTTCTCTCCGCCCGCGCCTGGACCGTGCACGTGGTGGTGGTCGACGGTTTGTGGAACGCCGCGCGCCTGCCCGACTTCGTTCGCAACCTGACCCGTGTTCGCTGCCGCGTCGAACAAGCCGGCGTGTTCGAGTACGACGGGCGCGGGCGCGCGTCGCACGACGAGTTCGCCGAACGGATGCGCGCGGTCATGTGTGCTAAGCTCTCCGAGATGCGCGGCGCCGCGGGCGCGGCGCGATCGGTGGGCACGCGATGAAGGAACACTTGCGAGATTCGGATGGAAGCGGCGCCGTCGTGCGCCCGTTTCCGCGCGCGGGGGTCGCGGCACCCGACCACGTCCCGCCCGAAGTGCGCGACATCGTCGATCTGTTGCGCGACGCGTGCGGCCGCGACCTGGTCGCGGTGGTGTTCTTCGGATCGCGCTTGCTCGGTACCTCTCCCGACGAGCGCAGCGCCGCCGACCTCGTGGTCGTGGTGGAAAACTATTTGCGCTTCTACGAGTCCATCGGGTCGCGTCTTCCCGCCGCGCGTCACAGCGGGATCATGGCCGCGCTCAACCGCGTGCTCCCGCCCAACATCATCTACTTGAACGATCCCGGCGGCCTGCGCGCGGGCGCGAAGTGCTTCATCATCACCGAGTACGACTTGGGTCTCGCGCTCTCGGCCGACGCCAAGGACCACTTCTTTCGCGGGCGCTTGGCGCAACGCGTGCACATCGTGTACGCGCGCAGCGACCGCGACCGGCTGGCGCTCGAGCGCCGCGTCGACCTCGCGCGGCGCCTCACCGTCGACTGGGTGCCGCTCTACATCAAGGACGACGCGTTCGGCGTGCTCGATTACTGCCGCCGCATGATGGAGGTGTCGTACGCGGGAGAGATTCGACCCGAAGCGCGCTCGCGCGTGCTCGAAGTGTTCCAGTCGCAGGTGAGCTTCTTCCGCCTGGTGTACGCGCGCGTGCTGCAGGACGCGGCGCGCGACGGGCGCCTGGTCGCCGACGGCGACCGCTTCCGCCTCGCGAAGAAGCCGTCGCGGCGCGAGCGCTGGCGCTGGGCGCGCTTCTTCCGCCGCTCGAAGACGCGCGCGACGCTGCGGTGGTTCAAGTACATGCTCACCTTCGACGATTGGCTCGAGTACATCGTGCGCAAGGTGGAACGGCGCTCGGGGCTGCGCATCGACTTGACCAAGAGCGAGCGCCGCTTCCCGGTGATCTTTCTGTGGCCGAAGGCACTGCGCGCGATTCGCGCCATGCGCGCGGCGGAGCCGGCGCGCGCGAGTGCCGCTGCGCGTCCCATCGAAGAGAGCGATTCGTGAGGCCCGAACTCGCCGCCCTGGCCGGGGTCATTGCCTTCGCGTTCGCGAGCATGGTCGCGTATCGCACCTCGGCGGCGCGCACGTCGAGCGGCGATTTGACCGGCCGCGGCGGGTCGTTCGTGATGGGCTTCTGGGTGCGCAACTGGTTCTACTGGCTGATTCGCCCGGTGACGCGCGCGTCGATCGCGATCGGCTTGACGCCGCTCTTCTATAACCTGTTCGCGGTCGCGTGCGGACTCGTCAGCATGGTCGCGTACGCGACCGGGCATTTCCCGCTCGCGGGGCTGTTTGTGTTCGTGAGCGGCGTCGCCGACGTGATGGACGGCGAAGTCGCGCGCGGCACCCACACCGCCGACGCGCGCGGGGCTTTCCTCGACTCGACGCTGGACCGCTTCACCGAGTTCGTCGCCTTTGCCGGATTAGCATTCTTCTTCTCGTCGGGGTGGATGGCGGTCGCGATCGTGGTGGCGTTGGGCGGGTCGTTGCTCGTGAGCTACACCCGCGCGCGCGGCGAGAGCTTGGGTGTTTTGTGCAAGGTCGGGCTCATGCAGCGCGCGGAACGCATGATTCTGCTGGGCCTGGGGTCGATCCTCGACCCCGGCGTGTGCGCCGCGGCCGGGTGGCAGCCGGGGGCGTTGGTGGCGGGTGTCGTGGTCGTGATCGCGGCCGGCACGGTGTGGACGTCGGTGCACCGCACGATTTGGATCGCGCGGGCGTTGCGCGGGCGCTAGCTGCAACTGCCGCCTCCATCCCCTCGTATGGTAGAATCCGCGCGCCAGCAGCGTCGCTAATCCGAATAGAGGAGATCATCCATGCGTGTTCGTGAATCGATCGGGGGCCGCCTCGCGCGGCTCGGGTTCGGGCTCGTCGCCTTGGTGCTCGCGTCGGCGCCCGCGCGCGCGGACGAGCCGCGGCTCGACGCCAACGTCGCGCCGACGTTCGAAGCGGTGAATTTGAACCTCGACTCCGACCAGGAGACGTACACCGGTTCGGTGCGCATCGAGCTCCGCGTCGCCAAGGCGACGCGCGATTTCCTCTTCCACGCCGAAGAGATGACGATCGACGCCGCGACGCTCACCGGCAAGGGCGGCGACGTCCCCATCGACATCGCCGACGCCGGCGACCGCGGCACCCGCCGCGCGACCGCCAAGAGCGACCTCGCCCCCGGCAGCTACGTGCTCTCGATTCAATTCTCGAAGCCGTACAACACGCAGGCGGTCGGTTTGTACCGCGTCATCCACGAAGGGCGGGGCTACTTGTTCACGCAGTTCGAGTCGCTCGACGCGCGCAAGGCGTTCCCGTGCTGGGACGAACCCATCTACAAGATTCCCTGGCAGGTGACGCTGACGGTGCCGCTCCAGCACGAGGCGTTGAGCAACGCGCCGCTCGAGAAGGAGACGCGCGGCGCCGACACCAAGACGCTCGTGTTCAAGCGCACGCCGCCGACGTCGTCGTACCTGGTCGCCATCGCGGAAGGCCCCTTCGAGAGCATCGCCATCGCGGGCCTGTCGGTACCGGGGCGCATCTACACGGTCAAGGGCCAGAAGCAAATGGCCAAGCACGCGGCGTCGATCACGCCCAAGATCCTGGCCGGACTCGAGGCCTACTTCGGCACCAAGTATCCCTTCGAGAAGCTCGACTTCATCGCGGTCCCGGAATACTGGTACGGCGCGATGGAGAATCCGGGCGCGGTCACCTTCAACGACAAGATCCTCCTCATCGACCCGGCGGCGGCGAGCCTCGCGCAGAAGCGCAGCGTCGCCATGGTGACGACGCACGAACTCGCGCACATGTGGTTCGGCGATCTGGTCACGATGTCGTGGTGGGACGATTTGTGGCTGAACGAATCGTTCGCCGACTGGCTGGCCATGAAGCTCATGCCGGAGATGTTCCCCGACTATCGCTACGAGACCACCGAGGTCGGCGAAGTGAACCAGGTCATGCTGACCGACGCGCGCCCGTCCACGGTGCCGGTGCGCCGCAAAGTCGATTCGGGGGCGGACATCGAAGAGGATCTCGCGCTCGCGTACGAAAAGGGACGCACCGTCCTCAAGATGACGGAGGCGTTCATCGGGCCCGACGCGTTTCAGCGCGGCGTGCGCGACTATCTCGACCGCCACAAGTGGGGCAACGCGGTGGGACAAGACTTGTTCACGGCGCTGTCGCAGGCGGCGGACAAGGACTTGCAGCCGCTGTTGAAGAGCTTCCTCGACCAGCCCGGTTATCCGCTGGTCAGGGTCGACGTCAACCCCAACGGCCTCGTCACGGTTTCGCAGAAGCGATTCTTGAACGCCGGCGTCAAGGCCGACGACCAGATGTGGACGGTGCCGGTGCGTCTCAAGATCTCCGACGGCAAGAACGTGCAGACGCGCGTCGTCGTGCTCGACAAGGCGTCGACCAGCGTGGAAGTGAACGGACCGGTGGCGTGGGTGATGCCGGATCAAGGCGGCGTCGGCTACTACCGCTGGGTCGCTCCCGCGCCCATGATGATGAAGCTCGCCGAGGACCCGGAACAGACCATGGCGCCGCGCGAGCGAGCGCGCTATCTCGGAAACGTGCGGGCGCTCTTGAACGGCGGCGAAATCACCGGCGACGAATACTTGGCGCTCGCGGCCGCGTTCTCGCGCCACCCGGACCCCGACGTCGTCGCCGCGCTCATCGCCGACCTCGGCAGCTTGAAGATGCCGTTCGTCACCGACGAGCTCAAGGAACCGTTCGCCGCGTACGTGAGGCGCACGCTCGATCCCGCGCGCGACGCGTTCGGCGTCGAACCGCGCGCCGACGACACCGAGGCGGTGAAGCTGATCCGTCCCGGGCTGATCACGTGGCTCGGCGACGACGGCCGCGACCCCGACGTGCGCGCGTACTGCAAGGACGCCGCGGCGCGCTACGTGGCCGACCCGACCTCGATCGACGTGACCATCGCGGGCGCGGTGCTCGGCGTCGCCGCGGGCGACGGCACGCCGGCGATGTTCAAGGAATACCAAGCGAAGGCCGAGACCACCAAGGTTCCCGCCGAGCGCAGCCGCTACCTGTCCGCGCTCGGCAAGTTCGACGACCCCAAGCTGCAGGACGCCGCCCTCGACTACGCGCTCACTGACAAGGTGCGACCGACCGAGATGTACCAGGTGGTGGGGGGCATGTTCGACTCGGAAGCCGGTCGCGACAAACTCTACGCGTGGATCACGAAGAACTACGACCGCCTCGCCGGACGCATGCCGCCCGAGTTCATCGCGTACATGCCGTACTTCGTGAGCGGCTGCTCCGAGCAGCGCTTGAACGCGGCGCGCAAATTCTTCGCCGAGCCCGGGCACCACGTCGACGGCACGGAAGCCAACCTGAGCAAGGTTTCCGACACCATCACCGACTGCCTCAATCTGCGCGAGCGCGAGGGCAAGGCGGTCGCGGGCTACCTGCGGACGGTCGCGACGAGCGCGCCATGAGCACCGGCCCGTTACGCGTCGCGGTGGTGGGGAGCGGCCCCAGCGGGTTCTACGCCGCCGAAGCGCTCCTCGCCGGCGCGCTTCCGGTCGAAGTCGACATGTTCGAAGCGCTGCCGGCGCCGTTCGGGTTGGTGCGCTACGGCGTGGCGCCCGACCATCCCAAAATCAAGACCATCATCGCGCGCTACGAGAAGACCGCGGAACACCCACAGTTCGCGTTCTTCGGCAACACTACGGTCGGGCGCGACATTTCCGTCGACGAGCTCAAGCGCTTCTACCATGCAATCGTGTTCGCGAGCGGAGCGCAGACCGACCGCCGCCTCGGCATCCCCGGCGAAGACCTGCGCGGCAGCTATACGGCCACCGAGTTCGTCGCGTGGTACAACGGACACCCCGACTATCAGGACCGCGTGTTCGACCTCTCGTGCGACTGCGCGATCGTGGTCGGGCAGGGCAACGTCGCCGTCGACGTGGCGCGCATCCTCGCCAAGACCGTCGACGAACTTTCCGACACCGATATCACCGCGCGTGCGCTGGAAGTGCTGGCGGAGTCCAAGATCCGCGAAGTGCGCATGGTCGGGCGGCGCGGACCGGTGCAAGCCGCCTTCACTCCCGCCGAGCTCAAGGAGCTGGGCGAGCTCGCCGACTGCGACATCGTGGTCGACCCCATGGAGCTCGAATTGAACGACGCCAGCCGCGCCGAGATCGACGTGCTCAAGTGGCGCGACGCGAAGAAGAATTACGAGCTGCTCACCACCTACGCCGCGCGCACGCCGAGCGGGCGCACGCGGCGCCTCGTGGTCGAGTTCTACCGGAGTCCGAAGGAGCTCCGCGGGGGCGATCGCGTGCGCGACGTGCTGATGGAGCGGAACGCGCTCAGCGGCGAGGCGGGCGCGCAGCGCGCGACCGGCACCGGTCGCACGGAAACCGTGGCGTGCGGCGCGGTGTTTCGCAGCGTCGGCTACCGCGGCGTGGCGTTGCCCGGCGTCCCCTTCGACGAGCGCGCGGCCGTGATCCCGAACGTCGAGGGCCGCGTGGTCGTCGACGGCGTTCGCGTGGCGGGGCTGTACGTGGTGGGGTGGATCAAGCGCGGACCCTCCGGCATCATCGGCACCAACAAGCCCGACGCCTTCGAAACCGTGAAGCACGTGCTGGCCGACGCGCCCGCGTTGCCCGAGTGCGCGCAGCCTTCGCGCGACGCGGTGCTCGCGCTGTTGTCGTCGCGCGGCGTGCGCGTCGTGAGCTACGGCGAATGGCGCACCATCGACGCGGCCGAAGTCGCGCGCGGCGCCGCGGTCGGCAAGCCCCGCGAAAAGTTTATCGACGTCGACGAGATGCTGTCGGCGACCAAGCGTTCGTAATTCCAATCGAAAGGGGATCCCATGCGCACCTGGAACGTGGTGGTGCTGGTCGTGTCGGCCCTCGCGCTCGGCTTCGTGCTAGGCGTGGCCGAAGGAGAACTCCCGTTCACGAAGAACGACATAGCGGGCGCGGAGAAGCTCGCGGGTCTCTCGTTCACCGACGCCGAGCGCGACTCCATGCAGAGCGATCTCGCCGACTACCTCAAGGGCTACGAAGCGGTGCGCGGCGTCGCGGTCGCGAACAGCGTCCCGCCCGCGCTGGTGTTTCGCGCGCGCGGCGCCGCCGTCGTCAATTCCCCCGACCGACCCGCGCCCGCGCGCCAGCGCGTGCGCCTCGACAAGCCCACCCACAACAAGCGCCCGCAGAACCTCGAAGAGGTGGCATTCTGGCCCGTGCGCGACCTCGCGGAATTGATTCGCACCAAGCAGGTGACGTCGGTCGAGCTCACCACGATGTACCTCGACCGCTTGAAGAAGTACGGCCCCAAGCTCGAGTGCGTTGTGAGCCTCACCGAAGCGCGCGCGCTGGAAAAGGCGCGCCAGGCCGACGACGAGATCAAGAAGGGGAATTATCGCGGGCCGCTGCACGGCATTCCCTACGGCGCCAAGGACCTGCTGGCGGTGAAGGGAACCCAGACCACGTGGGGCTCGAACGCCTATAAGGACCAAACCATCGACGAAACCGCGACCGTGATAGAAAAGCTCGACGACGCGGGCGCCGTGTTGGTCGCGAAGCTGACCCTCGGCGAATTGGCGTGGGGCGACGTGTGGTTCGGCGGCATGACGCGCAACCCGTGGGATCTCGAACAGGGCTCGAGCGGTTCGTCCGCCGGCTCGGCGTCGGCGACGAGCGCGGGGTTGGTCGCGTTTGCGATCGGCACCGAGACCTGGGGCTCGATCGTCTCACCGTCGACGCGCTGCGGCACCACCGGGCTACGGCCCACCTTCGGCGCCGTGAGCCGCGCGGGTGCCATGGCGCTCGCGTGGTCGATGGACAAGATCGGGCCCATTTGCCGCAGCGTCGACGACTGCGCGATCGTGTTCGACGTCATTCGCGGCGCCGACGGAGTCGACCCGGCGGCGGTGGACGCGGACTTCGCGTACACGCCGACCGCGCAGCTCAAGGGCACGCGCATCGGCTACGTGAAGGCGATGTTCGAGGAGGACTATCCCAACAAGGAGCGCGACAACGCGACGCTCGACGAGCTGCGCGCGCTCGGCGCCGAGTTGGTGCCGATCGAGCTGCCGAAGCTCCCCATCTCGCCGCTCGCGTGCATCCTGACCGCGGAGGCCGCGGCCGCGTTCGACGACTTGACGCGCAGCAACCGCGACGACCTCCTGGTGCGGCAAATCAAGAACGCGTGGCCCAACGTGCTGCGCGGCGGGCGCTTCATTCCCGCGGTGGAATACATCCAGGCCAACCGCGTGCGTTGGATGCTGATGGAAGAGATGGAGAAGCTGCCCGTCGACGTGTACGTGACGCCGGCCTTTGGTGGCGACAATCTCTTGCTCACCAACTTGACCGGTCAGCCGTGCGTGGTGCTGCCGAACGGATTCAGCGACAAGGGGACGCCGACCAGCATCACCTTCATGGGGCGCTTGTTCGGCGAAGGCGCGCTGCTCGCGGTGGCGAACGCCTACCAAGACGCGACCGACTTCGACGAGAAGCACCCGGCCGCGTTTCAGTAGCTAGACGGGGCCGGCGCGCCGGCCCTATCCCCGCGCGAGGCGCGTGACGATGGCCAGGTGATGGTCGTCGTGCTCGGCGACGAAAAAGCACAGGTCGATGAGGCGGAAGGGGCGCTTCAGGCGCGGGTGCATCGACACCCGCACCACGTCGGCGTCGGTCGCCGCGTCGAGGCGGTCGACCCAGCGCCCGCGCGCCACGCGAAACTCCGCCACGATGGCCGCGACCGCGCGCTCGTTGTGGTTGTGCTCGCGCGTGGCGCGGTTCGACATGTCGGCGGCCGACAACTCACCCGCGCCGCGCAGCAATTCTTCGGTGCGGCGCGCCCACAGTCCTTCCATGTCGACCAGGTGGCCGAGGTGCTCCTGGATCGACCAGTCGTCGCCGCGCTTCGCGAGGCGCGCCGCTTCGCGGATGCGCGACGCCTTCTCTTCGAGACGGGCGGGCGCGCCGCGCAGGCGCTCCACGATGGCGGGGAATTCGCCGCCGGGCGCTTCGTAGGCGAAGCGCCGGTCCAACCATTTCATCATCGTCTGCATGGGCACCCTCCGTCGTAGCGCGCACGAATAGATTCCGCCGCGTATTTCAATTTCGTCGTCGCCTTTGCGGGCGCGAATAGTCTAGCATGGGCGCGTCAACCGTTCCCACGATCATGGCCGACGCACTGTTCTGGCACCGTCTCCAATTCGCGTTCACCGCGGTTTATCACTACATCTTTCCCCAGCTCACCATGGGGCTCGCGCTCCTCATCGTGGTGATGAAGTGGCAGGCGCTGCGAACGGGTGCGCCGCACTGGAACGACGCCGCGCGCTTCTGGATCCGCATCTTCGGATTGAATTTCGCGGTGGGTGTGGTGACCGGCGTGCCGATGGAGTTCCAGTTCGGCACCAACTGGGCGCGCTTCTCCGAGTACGCGGGCAAGGTGGTGGGTCACACGCTCGCGATGGAGGGGCTGTTTGCGTTCTTCCTGGAGTCCGGGTTCATCGCCATCCTGGTGTGGGGCGAAAAGCGCGTCGGCCCGCGCGGGCATTTCCTGGCCGCGCTCGCGCTGTGGATCGGGAGCTGGCTCTCGGGCTACTTCATCATCGCGACCAACGCGTTCATGCAGCGCCCGGTGGGTTACGCGGTCGGCCCCGACGGGACGCTCCACCTCACCGACTTCGCCGCCTTCGTGCTGAACCCGTGGGCGCTCGCGCAGTACGCGCACACCATGGTGGCCGCGGTGGTGACGGCGTCGTTCGTGGTGAGTGCGGTGGGCGCGTTCTACTTGCTGCAGAACAAGCACGTCGAAACCGCGCGCGCGTTCGTGCGCGTCGGCATCACGGCCGGTTTGATCGCGAGCATCTTGGTTGCGTTCCCGACCGGCGACACCCAGGCGAAATTGGTCGCGAAGCACCAGCCCGTCGCGCTGGCCGCCATGGAGGGGCGCTTCGCGACCGGGCCCTACGCGGAGATCACGCTGATCGGCCAACCCAACGTCGACGCACGCCGCCTCGACAACCCCATCGCGGTGCCCGGCATCTTGAGCTTCCTTGCCTACGGGACGTTTCACAGCGACGTCGCCGGCTTGAACGATTTCCCCGAGAGCGACTGGCCCGACAACATCGAGCTCCTCTACTACTCGTTCCACGTCATGGCCGGCCTCGGCACGATCATGATCGGCATCATGCTGTTCGCGAATCTCCTGCGCTGGCGCGGGCGGCTCGACCGCACGCGGCCCGTGCTGTGGATTCTGATGCTCGCGTTTCCATTCCCGTACATCGCGACCACCGCGGGCTGGCTCACCACCGAGCTCGGGCGCCAGCCGTGGGTGGTCTACGGCCTCTTGCGCACCGCCGACGCGTCGAGCCCGGTCGTGCACTCGGGCACCGCGCTCTTCACGCTGATCGGGTTCTGCGGGCTCTACTTCGTGCTCGGTGTGCTGTTCCTGTTCTTGATCTCGCGCGAGATCGCGCACGGTCCGGTCGCGCACGCGTCGTACACGGGGGGGCAGCATGGTTGAGCTCTGGTTCGGCATCGTCGCGGTGATGCTCACGATGTACGTCGTCATGGACGGTTTCGACTTGGGCGCGGGGGTGGCGCATTTGTTCGTCGCCAAGAACAACGCCGAGCGCCGCCAGGTGCTGGCGGCCATCGGGCCCTATTGGGACGCCAACGAAGTGTGGCTGCTCGCGACCGGCGGCGCCTTGTTCGTCGCCTTCCCGAAGGTGCTCGCGGCCGGGCTCTCCGGTTTCTATTTCGCCATCTTCCTGGTGCTGTGGTCCTTGATCCTGCGCGGCATCGCGATCGAGTTTCGCAGCCACGTGGCGACGTCGATGTGGCGCGCGTTCTGGGACGCGACCTTCGCGCTCGCGAGCATTCTGTTGTGCGTGTTCTTCGGGTGCGCGCTCGGCAATCTCCTGCGCGGGCTCCCGCTGGACGCCAACGGGTGGTTCTCGCTCGCGCTCTTCACCGACTTCAGCGCGCGCATGCCGGTCGGGATTCTCGATTGGTACACCGTACTGGTGGGCGTGTACGCGCTCGCCGCGCTCGCGATGCACGGCGGCGCATACCTCGCGTGGAAGACCGACGGCGACGTCGGCGATCGCAGCTGCAAACTCGGGTACGGGGCGGGTGTGGCGGTTGCCGCGCTGTGGCCGGTGATGACCTTCGTCACCGTGCGCGTGAATCCGCTCCTGTTCGAGAACTTCGCCTCGCGACCGCTGGCGTGGGCGTGCGCGCTCCTCGCGCTGGGCGGCCTCGCGACCACGCTGCTCGGTCTCCGTCGCGGCGCGCACCGGCGCGCCTTCTTCGGGTCGTCGGCGTTTCTCGTGGGCCTCATGGCCGCAACCGCGGCGTCGATCTTTCCCGTGATGCTGCGCGGTATCGGCGACGGCGTCTCCATTCTCGCCACCGAGGCGAGCAACGACGCCGCCGGGCTACGCACCGCGACGCGCTGGTGGCTCGTCGGCATTCCGCTCGTGGTGATATACTTCGCCATCCAATTTCGCGTGCACGCGGGCAAGGCGTCCGCCGCGCGCGAGGGCGAAGGGTACTAGTTGATCTCCTACCGCGTCGGCAACGACCTCGACCTCGACGAAGTCCTGGATCTCTACCGCGCGTCGACGCTGGGCGCGCGCCGGCCCATCGACGACCGCGCCATTTTCGCCGACATGATTCGCCACGCGAATCTGGTGGTGACGGCGTGGGAGGGCGACCTCATGGTCGGCATTTCGCGCTCGCTGACCGACTTCACCTACGTGGCGTATCTTTCCGACCTGGCCGTGCGCGATAGCCATCAGAAACTCGGGATCGGCAGGGAATTGATCGCGCGCACGCGCGCCGAGATGGGACCGCGCTCGATGATCGTGCTCTTGGCGGCGCCCGCGGCGGTCGACTACTACCCGAAGCTCGGCTTCACGCAGCACGGGTCGGCGTGGGTGCTGCGCGCGGGCGAAGAACTGCGCTAGTGAAAATCGCGGCTGCGCACGCGCGCGCCGCGCTCGAGCGATTCCGGCTCCCACAACGACTCCACCACCACGTGCACGACGTTCGACTCGCGCTGGATCTTGCCCGTGGCGCCCAGGAACGACGACGTCTTCGCCGCCAGCGCGAAGCGATTGAACACGTCTTGCCATAGCACGAGATTGACGAAGCCGGTCTCGTCTTCGAGGGTCATGAACACGACACCCTTCGCGGTGCCGGGACGCTGGCGCACGATGACGAGGCCCGCGTAGCGAACGCGCGCGCCGTTCCTCATCGACTGCACCTCGCGCGCGGTGGGCAGGCCGAGCGACGCCAGCTTGCCGCGCAGCGCGCCCAGCGGGTGCCCGCGCGTGCTGTGGCCGGTCGCCTCGTAGTCCCACGCGACGGTTTCCAATTCGGTGAGCTCGCGGAACGCAACGTCGCGCTCGGTTCCGCTCAACTCGATGGGTGGTGCCGCGAGCGATCCGCGCGCTTGCCACAACGCTTCGCGGCGCCCGTGCTCCAGCGCTTCGAACGCACCCGCTTCGGAAAGGCGCGTGCGCATACGCTCGTCGCAGCCGGTGCGCTGCACGAAGTCGTCCACGGAGATAAACGCGCGCTCCGCGCGCGTTCTCGTTAGGCGCTTGGCAAAATCTTCCCGTAGCCCTTTTACATAGCGCAGGCCCATGCGCACAGCGAGTGCTTCTACTCCAACGTCCCCCGGGTCGCGCAGACCCAGTGTCCGCATCGACGCGGGCGCGCGCTCCATCGCGCAATCCCAGTCGCTCGTGCACACGCATACGGGGAGCACGAGAAGACCGTGGCGCTTGGCGTCGTCGACCAGGGTGGCGGCGGAATAGAAGCCCATGGGCTGCGCGTTCAAGATGGCGCACGTGAACGCGTCGAGGTAGTGGCGCTTCAACCACGCCGACACGTACGCGATCAAGGCGAAGCTGGCCGCGTGGCTCTCGGGAAATCCGTAGTCGCCGAAGCCGCGAATTTGCTCGAACACGCGCTCGGCGAATTCGGCTTCGATGCCTTTCGCGCGCATGCGCGAGATCAATTTGTCGTGGTGGCGCTCGAGGCGGCCGCTGCGCCGCCATGCCGCCATGTCGCGGCGCAGCTGGTCGGCCTCGCCGGGGGTGTAGTCGGCGGCCACCACCGCGAGCTTCATCACCTGCTCTTGGAAGAGGGGGACGCCGAGCGTTTTTTTGAGCACGGGTTCCAGGCATTCGTGCGGGTAAACGACCGTCTCTTCGCCGTTGCGACGGCGCAGATACGGGTGCACCATCCCGCCCGTGATGGGGCCGGGCCTTACGATGCTAACTTCAATGACGAGATCGTAATAATTGCGCGGCTTCAAGCGGGGCAGCATGGCCATTTGAGCCCGGCTCTCGATCTGGAACACGCCCACCGTGTCGGCGCGGCGAATCATCTCGTAGGTGGGCTCGTCGTCGGCCGGAACCGTGGCCATGTCGAGCTTCTGGCGGTGGTGAGTCTCGATCAGATCGAACGCGCGGTTGACCACGGTCAGCATGCCGAGGCCCAGCAGGTCGACCTTGAACAAGCCGATCGACTCCAGGTCGTCCTTGTCCCACTGAATCACCGTGCGGTTTTCCATGGTCGCGTTTTCGATCGGAACCAAGTCGCGCACCGGTTCGTGACCCAACAAGAATCCACCGGGGTGGATCGACAGGTGGCGCGGAAAATCCTGGATCTCCGAGGTCAAGCGCACGAGGTGTTGGTGCGCGGGTGCTTCCATATCCAAGCCCGCGCGCGCGAGACCTTCCGGCGAAATCTCGTCGTAGTGCGAGAGCAGGTGCGCGATGCGGTCGAGCGTGGTGTCGGGGATGTCGAGCGTTTTGCCGACGTCGCGCACGGCCGAGCGCGCACGGTAACGCACCACGTTGGCCGCCATGGCGGCGTGCGTGCGCCCGTATTTCTCGTACACCCACTGGATCACTTCTTCGCGGCGGTCGTGCTCGATGTCCAGGTCGATGTCGGGCGGCTCCGCGCGCTCTTTCGACAAGAAGCGCTCGAATAGCAATTCCATGCGCACCGGGTCGACCGCGGTGATGCCGAGGCAGTAGCACACCGCGGAATTGGCGGCAGAGCCGCGCCCTTGGCAGAGGATGCCGTTGCGCCGGCAGAACTGCACCAGCTCGTACATGGTGAGGAAGTAGCCCTCGTACTCGAGCTCGCGAATGACGTCGAGCTCTTTCTCCAACTGCGCCGTCGTCTCGCGCGGAACTCCGGCGGGGAAGCGTTCGCGCGGGTAGCGTTCCTTGGCGCCGTCGAAGGTCAGGCGCCGCAGGTGCGCGAAGGCGCTGGTGCCGTCGGGGAGTCGTTCGAGCGGGTAGCGGTAGCGAATCTCCGCGAGCGTGAAGGCGCAGCGCGACGCCACTTCTTCGGTGCGCGCCACCGAGGCGCGGTCGTCTTCGAACAGCACATGGAACGCGTACGGCGAGCGCAGCGCGTGCTCGGCGTTGGGACGCGTGAGGCGCCCCGCGGTCGACACGGTAACGCCGTGGCGCAGGCACGTGAGCACGTCCTGCAGGTCGCGGCGCGCGCGCGTGTGGTACAGCACTTCGACCGCGGCCGCGGTGGGGAGGCCGAAGCGCGCCGCGCGCTCGCGCACGCGCGTCTCGGTGGCGACGTCGTGCGCGTTGCGGTGGCGGGTGACGAGCGCGTAGAGGCGGTCGGCGAAGGCATCTTTGAGATCGCGCGCGACGAACACGGGGTCGGCCGCGCCCGCGATGAGGCTCCCGTCGCCGCCCCACAACGCGAGCAAACCTTGCGCGCGCTCGCACACCTCGCGCCAGCGCACGACGCTCTCGCCCTTGGGCGAGCGCAGCCGTCCGTCCGAGATCAGGTTGCACAGGTTGGCGTAGCCGCGGCGATCCGCCGCGAGCAAGAGGACGTGCGAGCCGTCCTCGAGCGTGACTTGGGCGCCCGCGATCACGTGCACGCCGAGCTCGCGCGCCTTGACGTGCGCGCGCACCAGGCCGTAGACGCCGTCGCGGTCGGTGAGCGCGAGCGAGCGGATGCCGACGCGCGCCGCCTCCTCGACCAACTCGTCGGGGTGGCTCGCTCCCTCGAGGAAGGAGAAGTTCGATTTGCACCACAGCGGCGCGTAGGAGGCGGCGGAGGAGAGGCGGTTCATGGCGGTTCCAGGCTAACAAAGTCGAGGGGGCGGGAGAAAAAAAGCTCTTGCGGGTCGGGGGCCATCGGGCTATAGTTGTCACTGACAACTAAAGAGGAGAAAGAACGCCATGGCCACCAAGACCGCATCCGACGCCGCGCTCGACCGCGACACCCACGCCCTCTACGAGGCGGTAACCGACCTCGTGCGCGTGTACCAGTTTCGCGATCGCAATTTGATTTGCTGCCACGACATCTCGGTGACCCAGTGTTACGCGTTGGAGGCGCTGGTCCGCGCCGGCACCGCGACGCTGGGCTCGCTCGCGGCGACGCTCATGCTCGACAAGAGCACCACCAGCCGCGTGGTGGAAGCGCTCGAGCGCAAAGGGTACGTCAAGCGGTCGACCCACCCCGACGACGCGCGCGCGATCCAGTTGTCGGCTACTGCCCGCGGGCGCGCGCTCCACGAAACCGTGCGTCGCGAACTGATCGAAGAGGAACGCGCCGTCATCGAGCACTTGCCGGCGGACGTGCGTCGCGCGACCGTCGACGTGGTGCGCAAGCTGGCGCGCCTCGCCGCCGAGCGCCGCGGCTGCTGCGAAAAGGACAGCTGCGCGTGCTGAGGGCTTTTTCTAGGACTTAATGTTGTTAGTACCAACGAAAGGTGAGGAGCCAAACCATGCGGACGATTGAACCCACCGCGCCCGCGCGCGCGGGATGGATCTTGCGCAGCGCGCGACCCGACGACCTCGCCGCCGCTCTCTCTCTCTTGGAATCGTGCCAGCTCCCGGTCGACGGAGTCGACGCGCAGTTCGGCGAACGCTACGTCGTCGCCGAAGCGGGCGGGGAGGTGGTCGGGCTGGCCGGCGTCGAAGTACACGGCGCGTACGGGCTCTTGCGCTCGGTCGCGGTCGCGCCCGCGCGGCGAAGGGGCGGCATCGGTACGGCGCTGGTGCTCGACCGCGTGCAATGGGCGGAAGAGGGCGGGGTGTCGTCGCTCTTCCTCTTGACCACCGACGCGGAGCGTTACTTCCACCACCACGGATTCCGGGCGATCACGCGCGACGAAGCGCCCGCGGAAATCCGCGCGTCGCGCGAGTTCTCGCAGACGTGCCCGGCGAGCGCGCACGTGATGCGCTTCGAGGCGGACGCCGCGCTCCGCGACGCCGTGCGCGAGCGCTATGCGCGCGCCGCCGCGGGCGTGGCCGCGAAGTCTTCGGGGTGTTGCGGCGATGGATGCGGGTGCGGCGAGGCGGTGACGCGCGACCTGTACGAGGTCGCACAGACGGAGGGCCTGCCCGACGACG
>CAZLLI010000059.1:0-4070 GCA_964560355.1 uncultured bacterium
GGCGGGCGCGGTGGTGGCGGTGATCGGCGCGGCGACCGCGATCTTCGCGGCGATGATCGGCTTCGCGCAGAAAGACATCAAGAAGGTGCTCGCGTATTCGACCGTGAGCCAGCTGGGCTACATGTTCCTCGCGGTCGGTGTGGGCGCGTACGCGGCCGGCGTGTTCCATCTGCTCACCCACGCGTTCTTCAAGGCGTGCTTGTTCCTCGGCGCGGGCTCCGTGATTCACGGGCTTTCGGGCGAGCAGGACATGTTCAAGATGGGCCAGCTGTCGAAGCACATGAAGACGACGTGGCTCACCTTCCTGATCTCGGCGCTCGCGATCGCGGGCATCCCCGGGCTCGCGGGTTTCTTCTCCAAGGATGAGATCCTGTGGAGCACGTTCAACGCGCACATCGGCCCCGAGTGGTTGCCGCGCGTGCTGTGGATCGTCGGTATCGCGACCGCCGGCATGACGGCGTTTTACGTCTTCCGCGCGGTGTTCCTCACCTTCCACGGCAAGGACAACGTGTCGCACGAAGCCAAGCACCACTTGCACGAGTCGCCGCCCTTGATGACGGTGCCCCTCATCATCCTCGCCGCGGGCGCGGTGCTGGCCGGTTACCTGGGTGTTCCGGCCGTGCTTGGCGGCAACAATGCGATCCATCATTGGCTCGAGCCCGTGTTCGCGGGTCACGTGGGCGGCCACGACGTCGGGGTCGGCATGGCGACGCTCGCGTCGCACGCGCCCGCCGTCCGCGCGGCGGTGGAAGGGCACAGCGACCTCGAGATGATCCTCATGGGCGTCTCGGTGCTGGTCGCGATCGCCGGTATTCTGTTCGCGCACGCGATCTACGTGCGCTCGCCGGGCGGCGCGACCGCCATCGTGCAGTCGCTGGGGCCGATCTACACCCTGGTTGCGAACAAGTTCTACGTCGACGAGCTCTACGAGCGCGCCATCGTGCGACCGGGTTATGCGCTCGCCGACAAGCTGATGTACCGCGTCATCGACTCCGGCCTCATCGAAGGCATCGTCAACGGGCTCGGCATCTCTGCGCGCCTGGTCGGCGCCGGCGTGCGACTCCTGCAGTCGGGCGTGGTGCGCACCTACGCGTTCTTCATGCTGATCGGATTCCTGTTCCTGGTCTTCCGGCTGGTGAGATGAGTGGACACGCTTAGCCTGGTCACCTTCCTGCCGCTCTTCGGCGCGCTCGTCATCGCGCTGATGCCGTCGCGCGCGCACGCGCTGGTGCGTTGGTTCGCGCTGCTGGTGTCGGCGGGCGTGTTCGTGCTCTCGCTGCAGCTGGTGCAGGCCTTCCAGACCAACGCCGACATGCAGATGGTCGTGAATGTGTCGTGGCTGCCGTCGCTCGGCATCTCGTACAAGATGGGCGTCGACGGGATCAGCCTGTTCCTGGTCATGCTGGTCACGTTCCTCACCCCCATTACGATTCTCGGCTGCTTCAACTCGATCGAAGAGCGGGTGAAGGAGTTCTTCATCGCCATGCTGGTGCTGGAGACGGCGATGATCGGCGCGTTCGTCGCGCTCGACTTGTTCCTCTTCTACGTGTTCTGGGAAGCGATGCTGATCCCGATGTACTTCATGATCGGCATCTGGGGCGGCGAGCGGAAGATCTACGCCACCGTAAAATTCTTCATCTATACGATGGTGGGCTCGCTCCTCATGCTGGTCGCCATCCTGTACGTCGTGCACACGCACCGCGTGCAGACGGGCGAGCTCACGTTCGACCTGGCGCTCCTCATGGGCACCGCGCTGTCGTCGCAACAGCAATGGCTCCTGTTCCTCGCCTTCGCGCTCGCGTTCGCGATCAAGGTCCCGATGTTCCCGTTCCACACCTGGTTGCCCGACGCGCACGTCGAAGCCCCCACGCCCGGCTCCGTGATCCTGGCCGGCGTGCTGCTCAAGATGGGGACCTACGGCTTCATTCGCTTCGCCATGCCGATGTTCCCGGAAGCCGCCATTCGGTCCATTCCTTATATAGCGGCGCTCTCGATCATCGGCATCATCTACGGCGCCTGCGTCGCCATGGTGCAGCAGGACGTGAAGAAGCTGGTCGCGTACTCGTCGGTGTCGCACTTGGGATTCGTGATGCTGGGGCTGTTCGCGCTCAACGTGCAAGCCGTGCAGGGCGCCATGCTCGGCATGATCAACCACGGCATCTCGACGGGCGCGCTCTTCTTGTTGGTCGGCGTCATTTACGAACGCCGCCACACGCGCATGATCTCGGAGTACGGCGGGCTCACCAAGGTCATGCCGCTCTACACCACCGTGTTCATGATCGTCGCGCTGTCGTCGATCGGCTTGCCGCCCTTGAACGGATTCGTCCATGAATTCCTGATCTTGGTAGGCGCGTTCCAAACCAACGCGTGGTGGGGCATCCTCGCCGCGAGCGGCGTCGTGCTGGGAGCGATCTACATGCTGTGGATGTTCCAGCGCGTGTTCTTCGGCGACGTGACCAACCCCAAGAACGCGGGCCTGAAGGACCTGACACCGCGCGAAGTGCTCGTGTTCGTCCCGCTCTTGGTGATGATCTTCTGGTTCGGGGTCTACTCGAAGCCCTTCACCGCGCGCATGGAGCCCGCGGTCGCGAAATTCGTCGAGCAAATGACGAGCGCGCGCCAGGCCATGATCGAGCGCGACGGCGATTCGTACGCGGTCGAAAATGGGGAGAAGGTGGAGTGATGCCGCAGTTCACGGGCGAAATCGCGCGCTTGTTGATGCCGCTCTTCATTCTGACCGGGGGCGCGTGCATGCTGCTCGCGTGGGCGGCGATCTCGGAGAAGTCGGCGCGCGCGCAGGCGTGGTTCGCGGGGCTGGTGCACGTCGCGGCCCTGTGGAGCATCGCGTCGTTATGGAACGCCGAGGGCTGGCCCATCCTGAACGGCATGCTCATCGTCGACCGCTTCGGGCTCTTCTTCGCCGGCATCTGCGTGGTGTCGTCGCTCGCCGCGATCCTGGTTTCGTCGGGCTATTTGCACCGCTTCAACATCCACCGCGGCGAATACTACGCGCTCCTCACGCTGGCGACGGCGGGCATGTTCGTGCTCGTCACCGCCTACGATTTGATGTCGGTCTTCCTCGGCATCGAGCTCATGAGCCTCGCCATCTACGTCATCGTCGGCTTCCGCCGCCGCGACTTCCTCGCCAACGAAGCAGCCATGAAGTACTTCCTGCTCGGCGCCTTCGCCATCGCGTTCTTTCTATACGGGATGTCGATCATCTACGGCGTGTGCGGGACCATGAACTTCAAGGGCATCGTGGTCGAAGCCACCACGCGCGAGCTCATCAAGCAGCCGCCCTTCTTGTTCGCGATCGCGCTGCTCTTGGTCGGCTTCGTGTTCAAGGTGAGCGCGGTGCCGTTCCACATGTGGGTGCCCGACGTGTACCAGGGCGCGCCCTCGCCGGTGACCGGCTACATGGCGGGCGCCGTCAAGGCGGCGTCGTTCGCGGCCTTCCTGCGCTTGTTCTACATGAGCTTCATGCCGGCGCGCGCGCAGTGGATCGACATCGTGGTGGTGCTCGCGGTCGCCACCATGACGCTCGGCAACGTGGTGGCGCTGGTGCAACGCAACGTCAAGCGCATGCTCGCGTACTCGAGCATCGCGCACGCGGGCTACATCCTGATCGGCATGGCGGCGCTCGGCATCGACAACACCAAGGCCGCGTCGGGCGTCATGTTCTATCTGGTGGTGTACGCGTTCATGACCATGGGTGCGTTCGCGCTCATCGCGGCGCTCGAGAATCGCGAGGACTCGCGCGGGCTCGAGCTCGACGACCTCTCCGGCCTCGGCCTGCGTCGACCCGTGATCGGCGCCACCATGGCGCTGTTCATGTTCGCGATGGCCGGCATTCCGCCGACGGGCGGATTCTTCGGGAAGTACTACATCTTCTCGGCGGCCATCGACCGCGGTCTCACCTGGCTCGCCGTGGTGGGCGTGCTCAACAGCGCGCTCTCGCTCTACTATTACCTGCGCGTGGTCGTCTATATGTACATGCGCAAGCCTGCGCCCAACGCCGCCCCCGTCTTCGACGACTGGGGTGTGCGCGTCGTCCTCTTCGTCTCGGTGGT
>CAZLLI010000059.1:4170-17008 GCA_964560355.1 uncultured bacterium
CCGCCCCCGTCTTCGACGACTGGGGTGTGCGCGTCGTCCTCTTCGTCTCGGTGGTGGTCACGATCTGGCTGGGCCTCGGCCCAAGCGGCGTCGTCCCCGGCATCGAGACCGTCCTCGGCTGGACCAGCGATTCGCTCACACGAATCGCGAGTCTGCGCTAGCGATCTTCCGCGCCAAAATTACGCCCGCCCCCCAAGACAAACTCGGGTTTCGAGACTACACTGTCTAGCGAACCCGGCCTCCGTCGCGCCGCAAACGCGAGGAGGCCGGTGTGCCTTATGAGCATCCAAACCGAAGTATGGCTGCGGGGACCGGTCACGGGTATTCCGGCGTTGCTGATGCCGGTCGCCCACGCCCTCCTGCAGGCGAAGGAAGACGTGGTGCGCGCGGCCGACGGGCTGTCGGACGAGGCCCTGTGGACGCGGCCGGGCGGCGCGGCGTCGGCCGGCTTCCATATGCTCCACATGGCGCAATCGCTCGACCGGCTCATGACCTACGCGCGCGGCGAGACGCTTACGGACTCGCAGCGCGCCGCCCTCGCGCTCGAGAGGAGCGGGGAAGTCGACGCGGGCGCCGACGACCTCATCGAGTTGGTAGCGACCTCCGTGGAGCGCGCGCTGCGCCAGCTCCGCTGCACGTCGGAGGCGGGGCTCATGGGCGAGCGCCGCATCGGCCGCGCGCTGGTGCCGTCGACCGTCCTCGGCGTGTTGTTCCACGCCGCCGAGCACACCACCCGCCACGCGGGCCAGCTCATCACGACCATCAAGGTGGTCACGGGCCGCACCGACCCCCAAGAAGAGTAGACAGGTTCCACTAGGCGGCCGACGCCGCTTTGGGCTAGGGTCACCCGCAGGAGGAACCTGGACTCGAAGCCCCCATGCGACGTGCGGTTGCGCTGATTCTCTTGGTCGCGGCGTTCGCGACCGCCGCCGCGACGTCGCGACGCACGCACCGCCCCACCCCCGCCGACCGCGCTGCCGATTCACTCTTCGACGCCACCGCCTACGACTCGCTGCTCGGCTTTGCGCAGCTCGAGATAATGCGCGCGCGCGCCGCCGGCGACTCGATCGAAGTGGGCCGCATGATCTACCAGCGCGGGCGCGCGCGGCAGATCCTGCGCCTCCCGGGCGGGCGCAAGGACCTCGACCGCGCCCACGCCATCGCGCTCACCGAGGGCGACACCCTGGGGCTGATCAGCGCCATCGGCGTGAAGAGCTTCTTCGCCATGGTCGACGGCCAGTTCGACGAGTGCCTGCGCCTGAACGCCGAGCGCATCCCGCTCGCGAAGGCGATCGGCAACCGTCGCAGCGAAGGGTGGGGTCACCTCCTCGTCGGGTACGTGAATCTGCTGCGCGAAAACCTGTCCGTCGCGCGCTCGGAGTACGACGCCGCGGTGAGCGCGTTTCGCGACGCCAGGCGCCCGCAGCAGGAGCTGACCGCGCTGATCGGGCTCGCGCGCGTGTGCGAGCGCCAGGGCGAGATCGCGGAGTCGCGGCGCGTGTACTGGAAGGCGCTCGCGCTCGCTCACCAGCTCGGCGACAAGGGCCAAGAGTCCGACGTGTGGAACAACCTCGCGTCGATGGAGCACGAGCACGGCGACCTCGCGGTGTGCGAGCGCTATTTTCGTCGCGCGTACGAGCTCAAGCGCCAAGCGCGTGCGCCCGACCTCGCGGTGGCGGCCGGCAACGTGGCCGAGATCAGCGTGCTGCTGGGGAGTTATTCGGCGGCCGAGTCGGTGCTGGTCGACGCGATCGCGTACACGCGCGAGTGGCAGAACACGCTCGGGATGCAGGACCTGCAGTGCACGCTCGGCACCGTGCGTGCGGCGCAGGGGCGTTACGCGGGCGCGGTGCAGTGCTATCGCAGGGCGCTCGCGATTTATGGCTCCATCGAAGACCGCGTGGAAGCAGCGACGGGCCTGGCCGACGTGCTGGTGTTGCAGGACCACGTCGGCGCGGCCATCGCGGTGCTCGACACCCACCTCGTCGACCTCTCGCGCGTGTCGCCGTCGCGCTGGCGGTCGCTCGCGTTCGTGACCTGGGCGCGCTGTCTGCGCGAGGGCGGTGACATCCCCCGCGCCGGCCGCGTCGCGCGCGCCGCGTGGGACGACGCCGCGTCGCGCTCCGACACCACCGCGGCCGTGGTCGCCGCCACCGAGCTCGGCACCTGCTTGCGCGCGGCGGGGGAGGTCGAGCGTGCCTACGAGTGGTTCCAGCGCGCGCGCGCGATGTTCGTCGCCGCCATGCCGCGCGCGAGCGAGTTCCGGCTGCGCGAAGCGCAGCGCGTGTCGCTGGCGGAACCGCTGGTGGCGTTGAGCCCCGTGCTCCTCGAGTGGCCGCGCGACGCCAAGCGCGGGGAGCGCGAGCGCGACCTGTTCGACTTCATCCAGGAGATCAAGGCGCGCACGCTGCTCGAACGCGTCGCCGACCCGCGCCGCGCGCCCGACTTGACGCCCGCCTTCTCGCAGCCGGTGACGGCGAGCGAGCTCGCGTCGACGGTGCTGCGCGACGGCGAGTGCTTGATCGACTACACGCTCGCGGGCAACGAAGTGCTCGCGTTCGCGGCGACGCACGACGGCCTGCGCCTCTCGCGCATCGCGAACGCCGACGAGGTGCGCAAGCAGGTGAGCCGCTACCACCGCCTGCTCGCGCAACGGCCGGCGGAAAACTCCGAGCCCGGCGACGTGCGCGCGGCCGCGCGCTCGCTCGGCGCGACGCTGCTCGGCGGTTTGGGCGACGTCGTACGCTCGTCGCAGCACGTGTACGTCGCGACCGACGGCTGGCTGGCCGCGCTGCCGATGGAAACGCTGGTGTGCCCCGACGTCGACGACGAGCCGCTCCTGGTCCAGCGCGACGTCATGCGCGTCCCCTCGGCGTCGCTCTTGCGCTTGCAGCGCGCGCGACCCGCGCACGCGTACGCGGGCGGCGACGCGGCGTCGCTCTTGGCGGTGCCGCCGCCGCCCAACGAGCTCCAGGGCGCGCGGCGCGAAGTCTCGCGACTCGCGTCGCGCTACCGAAACGTCGACCGCCTGGGCGCGTCCGACCACGATGACTTCATCGACGCCATCGCGCGCCACGACGTCGTGCACGTGGCGACGCACGTGCGCGTCGACGCCGAGCGCCCGTGGAACTCCGGCATCTTGATCGCGAGTCCCGCGGCCGGCGCGGCGCGCGTCGGGCCGACGCGCGCGGGTGCGGCCGACTCCAGCGTCGCGAGCGACCTCGCGGCCGACCCGTACGCGCGCGCGGGTCAAATCGCGGCCGCGCGCAGCGACGCGCGCCTGGTGGTGCTGTCGGGGTGCGAGTCCGCGCTCGGGCGCACCACCCAAGGCGAAGGGGTGTTGGGCGTCGCGGCGGCTTTCTTTGCCGCCGGGGCCCACTCGCTGGTGGCGAGCATCTGGGAAGTCGACGATCGCACCACCGCCGACCTGATGGAACGCTTCTACACCCACCTCGCGACCGGCGAATCGGTCGCGGCCGCCCTGCGCTCGGCCCAGCTATCCATTCGCGACGAGCGACCGCACCCGTTCTACTGGGCGGGGTTCGTCGCCATCGGTGACGCCGACGTGACGGTCCGTCTCGAACGGCGCCCGGCGGGGCACCGCGTGGTTTGGCTCTTTGGGGCGCTAATCGTCGTTTCTATAGCAACTTGGGCCATCATGAGGGGACGCGGATCCGTGTGAACATGAGGTTGTGATCGTTCCCGGCGTGGTATGTCTCATTCTATGAGAGAAGGACCCGGAAGCTCGGACCGAGAGCTGGTCGAACGCGCCCGCCTCGACCCCGGCACCCCCGAGGGTCGCGCGGCGGCCGGCGAGTTGCTGCGGCGCTATCGACGGCCGGTGTACGTGTGGTGCTTCCGGTACGTGGGCGAACACGAGCGCGCGCTCGATATGGCGCAAGATGTTCTCCTCGCCGCGTACCAGAGACTGGGTGAGTTCGAAGGGCGGGCCGCCTTCTCTTCGTGGCTGTTCGTGATCGCGCGCAACCGCTGCCTGAACGAAATTCGCAACGACGCGCGGCGCGAAGACATCGAGCCGGATTCGCTCCTCGACGAGTCGACCGGCTTCGACGAACGGCTCGAGGCGGAAATGCAAGGACAGCGCCTGTTGGATCTCGCGGCGCGCGTGCTCGACGAAGAGGAACGCAAGGCACTGTGGCTCCGATACTCGGAGCTCTTGCCGGTGGACGAGATCACGGGACTCTTGAATCTGGATCACAAGTCGGGCGCGCGAGCGCTCTTGCAACGCGCCCGACGAAAGCTGCGAGCAGCCCTGGAATCGCAATAACGCACGGGCCGGGCGCTCGCGGAAGAACGAGGGAGGACGATATGGAATGCATCCCCATGGAAGCGCTGGGGACGCTGGAGACCCTGGGTCCCGACGACCCCGCGCGCAGGCACGCGGACACGTGTCCGCGGTGCGGCGCGATGGTGTTTGCGTATCGCGAATTCGTTCGCGCCGAAGCCCCCACCGGCGCGAACGTTCGCGACGCCGACGCGCGCCTGGCCGCGTTCATCGCGGAGCGCGTCGACGGCATCGCGACGACGGGCGCGTCGCGACGGCCGCACCGGCGTTGGTTCGAAATGCCGACGTTCCGCTTCGTGGCGGCGGCGGCGGTGATGGTGGTGGTGGCCGGTGTGGTCGCCAAGCGCATGCAGTCGCCGGAGCAGGCGGTGCTGCGCGGCGACCCGCGCGTGATCCTCACGCTGGAGGCGCCGCGCACACTCGGCGACGGATCGATCGAGCTGCGCTGGAGTGCGATCGCCAACGCCGACGCCTACCAAGTGGTCTTGCTGCGCGAAGACTTGACCGAAGTCGCGCGCATGCTCGCAAGCGGCGAGCGCGAGCTCACCTTGACGCGCGACGCCATCCCGGCCGGTGCGACGCACTGGCAGGTGACGGCTCTGCGCGAAGGCGGCGTGCTCACCGAGTCGGCGCCGGAGGCGCTGCCGAAGTAGTTTGCAGGAAGAGGAAGCGCTGGAACGACGGGGCCGGGCGGTCATCGCCCGGCCTTTTTTTTCGTTGCAGGCCCCCTTGCCGATCCGGCGCGTGCGGTCGTATCGTAGGTGGGTCATGAGGAACACTCTCGTACTCGTAGCGGGACTGCTCGCCCTGGCCGGGTGCAGCGCGAACCCCGTCGCTCCCGCCAACGATCCGCCCGTCGTCACGTCGATCGCGGTCGGCCTCGATACGGTTTGGCTTGGGCAAGACTGCCCGCTGACCGCCGTCGCCACCGACCCCGACGGCGACCGCTTGAGCTTCCAGTGGGTGGTCGGCTCCGGCCGCGTAATCCAGCGGGGAAGCGACGCCGTCTACACCGCGACCAGTTGCTGCCTGGGCGGCAACCCCGTCAGCGTCATCGTGCGCGACGGTCGCGGCGGCGAAACCCGCTTCGACACCTTCGTCCACGTCCGCCAGTAACTACTCGTTCGTCTTCTTTTGGTGCTTCTGTCGCCACCGGTAGGGCGGCTCGAACGCCGGCTTGGGCGCGCTTTGCGCGGCGCGCAAGATGCGGTCGGCGAGGTCGGGGAATCCGTTGTCGCCGAAGTGCCTCACGTTTTCGTACGCGAGCCCGGCCTCCAGCAATTTCACTCCCAGCAATTCGCCGTCGACGAAGACGTGCGCGAGGCGGCGCTTATAGCGATCGCGCCCGTCGTAGGCCGCTTCGACGCGGTGCGCGCGCGTGATCCACGTGCGCGTCGACTCCGCGGCCGCGCGCCCGTAGGGCTGGTCTTCGAAGATGCCGACGTCTGGCTCGGCGACCTCGGGCGTGTCGACGCCGAGGACGCGAATCGGCTTACCGGAATAAAGGAAGGTATCTCCGTCATCGAACTCGATGCGGGCGACGTCGAGCGTCACCGCGCGCGGATACGACGAGGAAGCGCGCGCCGCGCCGTCGTCGCCCCCGCACGCGAGGACGAGTACCGTCGCCAACACCAAGAACCGCCACCCGCTCGCGCGCATGCCCGGGATCATCGTCGATTCCACGCCGCGTTCGCAACCGGGTTGGCTGTGCAATCGGTAGCGAACCAAGTCGGGGTTTGTTATACTGCCCTCGACCGGCCTACCGCCGGTCAAGAGCCGCATTTGGGGGCAACATGCTACGAGGTGACATTACCGTCCGCGTCGCCGGTGAAGGCGGCGAGGGCGTCATCAGCACCGCGGAGATCTTGACCCGAGCCGCGGTCGACTCGGGCCTCGATATCTTCACGTTTCGATCCTACCCCGCCGAGATCAAAGGCGGGCTGGCCATGATGCAGGTGCGCATGAGCACCTCGCCCGTCGGCACCATCGGGCGCCACGCCGACGTCCTCATGGCCTTCAACCAAGAAGCTTTCGACGTGTGGTCCGGGCGCATGCTGCCGGGCAGCGTGCTCCTCTACGACCCCAAGCACTGCACGGTGCCGGAGAGTTTCCCGCACGCGCGCGTCGAAGTACCACTGCACGAAACCGCGATGAAGGAGACCGGCGCGCGCATCGCGAAGAACATCGTCGCGCTGGCGTCGCTGGTGGGTGTGCTCGACATTCCGTCGCACCACGCGCGCGACCTCGTCGCCAAGCAATTCAAGCGCAAGGGCGAAGACGTCGTCACCACCAACCTGAAGGCGTTCGACGCCGGGCTGTCGCTGTTAAACGGCAACCCGCGCCTTGCGAGCTTGAAGCTCGCGCGGCCGTCGAAGCCGGGCAAACCCGAAGGGCGCGTGGTGCTCTCGGGCAATCAGTCGTTGAGCTTGGGCGCGATCGCGGGCGGGTGTCGCTTCGTCGCCGGCTATCCCATCACGCCCGCCACGCAGGTGCTCGAGTTCATGATGAAGCACCTGCCCGCGTTCGGCGGCAGCGTCATCCAATCCGAGGACGAGATCTCCGCGATGGCGTCGTGCCTGGGTGCGTCGTACGCGGGCGCGCGCTCGATGACGGCGACGTCGGGCCCCGGGCTGTGCCTGATGAGCGAGCTCATCGGTATGGCGTCGATGTCGGAGATTCCGGTGGTCGTGGTCGACGTGATGCGCAGCGGCCCCGGCACCGGCATGCCCACCAAGACCGAACAAGCCGACCTCATGTACGCGATCCACGGCAGCGCGGGAGAATCGCCGCGCATCGTGCTGGCCGCGACCAGCATCGAGGATTGCTTCCACCAGGCGATCCACGCCTTCAATCTGGCCGAGCGCTACCAGATGCCGGTCATTCTCTTGAGCGACCAGTCGATGGGCTATCGCACCGTCACCATGGACACGCCCGACGTCGCGCACATCGCGCTCGATTCGCGCGTGCTCGCCGACGAGGAATCGCTCGACGCGCGCTTCGCGATCACCGACACCGGCGTGTCGAGGACGGTGGTGCCCGGAACGGCGGACGGAATGTTCGTCACCACCGGGTTGGAGCACGACGAGCACGGCAACGCCAACTACACCCCCGAGAATCGCCATCGCATGGTCGAGAAACGCTTCCGCAAGATGGAAACGCTCGCGGGCGAAATGGCGAAAAACGGCAACGGCTTCCACGACGACGGCGATCGCGCGGAGGTGGGCGTGATCGGGTGGGGGTCGACGGAGGGCGCGATTCGCGAGGCGATCGGGCGCCTTCGCGCCGACGGCGTGCACGTCGCGCACCTGCAGCCCAAGGTGCTGCACCCGCTGCCGGTGGCGTCGATCGAGAAGTTCCTGGCGCCGCTCAAGCGCGTCGTGGTGGTCGAAGAAAACCAGACCGGCCAGCTCGCGCACCACTTGCGCGCGCACGTTGCCATGAACGGCACCGAGCTCGTGCGAATCAACCAATGTTCCGGCCTTCCGTTCACCGCCGACGAAATCGTCACGGCGCTCGGAAGCCACGTCTAAGGAAGTTTGCGTATGAACGAAGCAGTCGCGTTGAAAGCGAAGGATTACAAGAACGACGTCGAGCCCATTTGGTGCCCGGGGTGCGGTGACTACGGCGACTTGGCCGCTTTCACGCAGGCGCTCGCCTCTCTGCAACTCGATCCCAAGGACGTGTGCATCGTGTCGGGGATCGGCTGCTCGGGGCGCTTCTCGCACTTCGTGAAGTGCTACGCGTACCACACGGCGCACGGGCGCGCCCTGCCGACCGCGATCGGCGTCAAGGCGGCGAATCCCAAGCTCAAGGTGTTCGTGGTGGGTGGCGACGGCGACGGATTCTCGATCGGGGGCGGGCACATCCCGCACGCCGCGCGTCGCAACGCGGACATCACCTACATGATCATCGACAACGCGATCTATGGGCTGACCAAGGGCCAGGTATCGCCGACGTCGCCGGTGGGCATGGTGTCGGGAACGACGCCGCTCGGTCTCGAAGACCCGCCGCTCGACCCGCTGCCGATGCTGCTCTCGTACGGCGTGAGTTTCGTCGCGCGCGGTTTCTCCTCCGACGTCAAGCAGGTCGCGAAGCTGGTGCAGGAGGCCGTCGCGCACCCCGGCTTCGCCATCGTGCACTTGGTGTCGCCGTGCCCGACCTTCAACCAGGTGATCACGTTCGACTTCATGAAGGAGCGCGTGGCACCGGTTCCGGCCGACCACGATTCCACCGACATCGACGCGGCGTTTCGTTTGGCGCTCAACCGCGACCATTTCTACACCGGCGTGTTCTATCGCAACACGCTCCTCCCGACCATGGAGCAGAAGCTCGAGCACCAGCGGCGGCTGACCATGGATCGACAGCCGCGGTCACTCGAGCGCCTGTTCGCGCAGTTCTAGCGCTCCCGCGAATTCCGCGTTCATTCGGCGGTGGCGAGCGCGTCGCGCGCGGTGTATTCCTACGGCGCATGAAGGAGGAGCCATGACCATTTCGTATACGTTTCTCTCGTCGCCGTTCGGAAAGATCCTGGTCGCGTGGGGAGACCGTGGGCTCGTTCGCGTCGGCATCCGCGGCGAAGCAGCGGAGAAGATCGAGCGCGGCTGGCGCTTCGACCCCGCGCTCGACTGCGACGCCACCCGCCAGCTGCGCGAATACTTCGACGGCGAGCGCCGCGCGTTCGATCTCCCGCGCGTGCTCGAAGGCACTGCGTTCCAACTCGACGTGTGGCGCGCGCTCGAACGCATTCCGTTCGGCGCGACGGCGTCGTACGGAGAAGTGAGCGCTGCCATCGGGAGCGCAAAGGCGTCGCGGGCGGTGGGGATGGCGTGCGGCGCGAACCCGTTGCCGATCGTGATTCCGTGTCATCGCGTGATCGGTGCGAGCGGCAAGCTGGTCGGATTCGGTGGGGGCGTGGAGATGAAGCGCGCACTGCTTCGCTTCGAAGCGGGAATGCGTCCGCGTACTGTCGGCGCCCTCGAACTGCCCTACGTCGCGACCAGCCCCAGGAGCTAAGGCCGCCCCGGACAGCGAGTTCGGCGGGGTAGAAGATCGCCAAGCTGCGACTGCCAAAAACGTACCCTTGACGCTACTTGGGGGGGCGTGATAGACTTTGATCCACTACACGGAATGTACCCGGACCGCGCGCTATTCCTCGGCGCACCGGGTGCACTTGGGGTGCACCAACAAGCGTTTTGCCGCGCGAGAGGGCGGCAAAGGCGAGCCGCATCAAGGGTTGTACCTAAACACAACGAAGTCTCTCTCGATAGTTCCCACGTCGATTAACCTGACTCCGATCGGGTGCTACTCGCAGCGAGATTGAGTTCTCCGCGCCGATTTGCGGCGCGGGGATGAACTCTTATGGACGAGGTAAGGAGGAGGAGTATGAAGGCTGTGATCGTGATTCTTCTCTCCGTCTTGGTCAGCGTTCCCGCGCTGGCTGGGCCGCCCAATAACGGCACGTACAAGTCGACCGATATTGGCGGGACCATGCTGCCCGGGCGTTACAGCGAGAGCTGGTTCGGTGGACCGCTCGCCGTGAACAACACGCTGAATGAGCAGTCGTGGAACGGCGCGCTCGGGACCGAGTGGCACTGGTATTGTCCCTGGGTCACCGGCAAGGTGCTGCTGGTCAACACCGTCAACGGCGCGGGTAACGGCCAGAAGATCTGGCGCGTGTCCTACACCGGCGGTTTCTGCTGGCTCTCGAACACGGGCCCGTGGGGCGGTACCGATCCTACGTACCTGGCGAACATTAGCGTGTGGGTTGCCATCGTGACGGAAACGTACGCCAACTTCATCGAAGTCGGCACGGTTCGTAACCACAACGCGCAAGCGACGTTCAACAATTACAACCAGGAGTGCATGTCCCTGTCGGTGACGAACGCTGAAAAGCGCGGCGACACCAACGGCGGTCCGCTCCCGGCGAACTACCCGGCGTTCTGGGATTGGTTCGTGTGCGCGCCTTCGGCGATGCCCGGCGAGTGGGGCGACGTCGACGCGATCACGTTCACGATCACGGGCTGCCAGACAGTCGCGGTTGAGAACAAGTCCTGGGGCCAAGTCAAGGCGATGTACAGGGACTAACTAATCGACATTAGAGCGTTCCGGACCGGTCATCACAGCTCCGACGACCATGACACCGGTTCGGCGACGATGGGAACTCGAGCGCTTGGGCCCGCCCTTTCGACCGGGCTCGGCGACATTAAGGAGGACGAAGGCATGAGGAATGCGATTCTGATTTCGATTCTGACGGTCGTTCTCGTGGCCGGCGCGGCGTCGGTGTACGCCGGTCCGCCGCTCAACGGAACGTACAAGTCGTCGAACGGCCAATTCGACGAAGGCCGCGAGGCCTCGTCGTGGGCCGCCGGCGGCGGCTTCTTGAGCACGGGCGGCGTCTTGCACGCCGAGTCGTGGGACGGCGCCGCGCTGGGTGGCGACTGGAAGATCGTGTGTCCGCAGGTTGCGAGCGTGTCGTTGATCGTCGACCTCGTGTTCGGCGGCAACGGCCAGCGCATCTTCCAGATCGACTACACCGGCGGCTATGTCACGCTCGGTGGCGTCGGCACTCCGTGGGCGGGCGGCGATCCGAGCTATACGGGCGCGATCACGACCTACACGGAGATTCGCACCGTGCAGTACGCCGCGAACGTGAAAGTCGGTTCGGTGAGCGACCACGCGGTCAGCGCGAACCTGCAAGGGTACACGCAGACCTGCATGACGTGGGCGATCGGCAACGGCGCGTGGCTGGGCGAGAGCCCGGCGGCGAAGCCGGCCGGCTACCCGACGTTCCTCGATCCGGCTTGCGGCAACACGGCGACGACGGGTCACTGGGGTGACATCACCGATCTGACGCTGTCGATTACGGGTTGCGCGGTGGCGACGGAAAACGCCACCTGGGGGAAAGTGAAGTCTCTCTACCGAGACTAGGTGTTCCGCACCACGCTTTCCTCGAATCGTCTTTCTGGGAAGGGGATCCTCGCTTCGGCGAGGGTCCCCTTTTCATTTATCCGAAGTGGCGAAAGATGCGCTCGCCGATGCGAATCGACCACGACGCCGGCATGCGCCGAAACGCGGTGGTGAAGAGGCGGTACTTGAGCGAATCGCTGCGCACCACACTCACGCCTTCGCGCGGCGGGTCGAAGTAGTAGGGCAGCTCGACGCGCGTCGTGCCCCAGCGCTCCTTGAATTGATTCAGCCCCGGGTTGTCGCCCGCGGTGCGCCCGAAATCGTACCAGCGGTCGCCCGCGTGCACGGCGTCTTCGATCGTCTTCCAGAACAGCGGGTAGAGCGGCACCAAGTCGCGGCGCGTTTCGTCGACGCCCTCGTACTTGGCATAGGTGACTCCGTTGAAGCGCATCGTCACCAGCGCCGCGATCGCCTTGGATTCGTGTTCGGCGAGATACAGCGTCGCGCGCGGCGCGTCGGTCATGCGCTCGAGAATGCGCGCGAACAGGCTCTTCGGCTGGGGCGGAATGCCGTGGCGGCGCCGGTTCATGACGTAGAGGTGATAGAACGCGTCGAGGTCGGACGCGCCGCCCGCGCGCACGACCACACCCAGGCGTTCGCCCTTGGTGATGGTTTGGCGCACCGACGTACGCGCGAAGGTCTTGCGCACCGCCTCGGCGTCGCCCGCAAGCGGGATGAGATAGTTGGAGAAATGCGAGCTGCGCGCGAACGTGGACGCCTCGACGGTGGATCCGTCGCGCAGCGCCGGCGCACCGCGCATTTCATGAAACGCGGCCGCGCGGCGGCCGCGAACAGCGCGGGCTTCCTGCAGCAACGCATGCGCAGTTTCTTGGTCGTCGACTAGCGCGAAGCATGAATCGGAGAAGGGGAGTGTGGAGATGCGCTTGCCGGTTAGAACGCTATCTACTGCCACCAACGGGAGCACGCCGGTCACGCGGCCGTCGCGCTCGTGGACGAGACACAGCGACGGATAGCGTCCGATCTCGCACACCAGGCGGATCCACGCCGACGTGTGGTACACGGTGGCACGCGGGTGGGACGCCACGTAGGCGTCCCACCGCGCGTCCGTCCACGGTTCGACGACGATCGCCGCCACGGCGGGCTTAGGCGTAGTACTCTTGCCCGAGGTGCGTGATGAGCTCTTCGCCCATCGTGTGGCGCAGGTTGTTCTTGAGCTTCATGAGCTGGATGAACAGGTCGTGCTCGGGATACAAACCGGGCGCGGTCTGCGGGCTCTTGAAGTAGAACGACAGCCACTCCTGGATGCCCGCCATTCCCGCGCGCTCCGCGAAGTCGAGGAACAGCGCGAGGTCGAGCACGATCGGCGCGGCCAGAATCGAGTCGCGGCACAGGAAGTCGACCTTGATCTGCATCGGGTAGCCCAGCCACCCGAAGATGTCGATGTTGTCCCAGCCTTCCTTGTTGTCGCCGCGCGGCGGATAGTAATTGATGCGGACCTTGTGGAAGATGTTCCCGTACAGAGCGGGATTGAGCTCCGGCTGGAGAATGTGCTCCAGCACGCCGAGCTTGCTCACTTCCTTGGTCTTGAACGACTCCGGATCGTCG
>CAZLLI010000060.1:0-16924 GCA_964560355.1 uncultured bacterium
TAGTAGTAGAGCGGCGCGTCGGTCTGCAGGTAGTAGGTCGGCGCGAAGTCGCCCGTGTTGCCGTACGACCACGTCTGCTGCAGCGGAATGCCGAACAACGCCACGCGCCCCACCTTGTCACCCATGATCTTCACGAAGTCGTGGATGTCGGTGCCTTGCTGCACATAGTTAGTGAGGTGGAAGTGAGAGTCGTTGGCGACGTACTTGCTCTTCGGCGCGCCGTACGACGCCGTCGCGCCCACGAATGAAATCGCTGCCGACAGCACCGTGGCGATCGTGATGAACCGAATGCTCGAGGTCCTCATAGTTTCCTCCTACAACAGAATGTCCGCGCCCAACGAAATCGTGGTGCCGGTCTGACCCGCGGTGTAGTAGCCAAACGACGAGCCGGTCGGGCACTCCTCGACGTGCAGCAGGTGGAGATTCAGGCGCAGCGTACGGTTTCCGTACGGATAGAAGCTGGCGCCGCCGCCGAGCTCCCAGGGAAAGCGATTGAACTCATCCGAGATGTAGCCGCTGACGGCGTACAGCCCGAGCTTGCGCTTGACGACCATCTGCATCGCTTCCGCGTAGAAGCCGTGATCGATGATGGCGTCGTCAGGAAGCGGGCCCGTCGCGTTGAAGTCTGAAAGCTTGCGAAGTCCGTATTCGAACTGGAACGAGAAACCGCGGTACTTGAAACCCGCGTCGAAGGCGATCTCGTCGTAGTCGAGGTCCGAGACGGTGACAGTATCGGCCAGGGCTCCGGCTTCGAACGGATTGACGCCGTCGGAGAGCTTGAGCTGCGTGTGCCGGGGTGACTGGTCGAGATTCGCGAAGCGACTCTCGCGCGAGTGACAGGCCGACATGCCGAAGCGCGTGGCGAGTTCTTCGTGGTGCTCGAGGTCACCGAAGCCGCCGCGGGGTCCGAACTCGCCGGTCGTTGGCAACCATTGCACGCTGGCGCTGTAGGCGTACGAGCGGTTGTCCTGGGCCGCGGTAATGCCGAGCTGGCTCAAGCTGCGGTTGACGGCCACCGTGTAGGAAAAGCGGTCGAAGGGCTCGCCGGCGACGAAGAACGAGGAGGCGAACCCGCCGCGGTAGAATTCCTCCGCCATCTGGCGGTCACTGCCGGCCCAGAACGGCCACGACCCCTGCATCGAGCGCGCCGTCAAGCTGGGGCCGACGCCCGCGTTGAACGTGATCTCCTTGCACGGCAGGTAGCGCAAGAGTCCAAACGCGAGTGTTTGCTCCGTACTCGCCAGCGACCATACCGTGATCGTGTAGCGGAACTCCGGCTGGAAAAAGAATCCGCTGAACCACACCATGGTGCGGTGCCAGTTGAGGTCGTTGCGCGCGGCGACCGTGCGTTCGCGACCGAGATGATCGGTGTAGGTCTGATTGGCCGGCGTCTGATCGAGGAAACGTATCAATCCATAAACGCTGATATTCAAGCTGCCACGCTTGGTCTTGATGATATCGAAGCCCTTGCTGGGAGTGAGCTCGCCTGCGATCTGATTGGCATAGCTGGCGGGCTCATCGGGTGCCGTGCTCCCGGGTTGGGCCGCGGTCGTGTCCGGGATTGCCGCTTCGTCTTGGGCGCGTGCACCGATCGGCAACGCAATCGCGACGAGCAGGACCAGGCAGCTGAGCGTGGTTGCAAGATGACTCTTCATGCAAGCCTCTCCATTCGCGGTTGTGGAAATCCGATAACGAGAAAAAAGGGCCCGGTCATTCGACCGGGCCCTGCGAATTTTGGATTACTTCTTCTTGGCTGCCGGCATCGGCACAGCCGCGGCGTAAGGGTTACCACCGAGCTGGTTCGAGATCTCAGTGATCACTTTCTGCGCCTTGACGCTGTTGCCGGCGTCGTCGAGCGGGGGCGAAACCACCGCGATGCCGAACTTGCCGGGTGCCACCGCGATGATTCCGCCGCCGACACCACTCTTGGCGGGAAGCCCGGTGTGGTAGAGCCACTTGCCGGAGTCGTCATACAGGCCGGCCGTCGCCATCACGGCGAGGACTTCCGGAATGATCTCCGTCTTGAACACCTGCTTCTTAGTGACGGGATTCTGTCCGCCGAAGGCGAGGGTCGCCGCCATGGTGGCGAGGTCCTTCGCGGTGACACCGATCGAGCACTGCTCGGTGTAGATGTCGCACGCGCGCATCGGCTCGGACTTGATGTACTCGTACGCGTACATCAGTTGCGCGATGGCCTGGTTGCGCTGATTGGTCGCAGCTTCGGAGTCGTACACGTCCTTGAGCACCGTGAGCGGACGGCCCGCGCAATCGCTGTGGGTGGTGAGAATCTTGTTCCAGATCTCTTCACGCGTGGAACCCGTCACCATGCTGGTGGCGGTGATGGCACCCGGGTTCACGAGTGCGTTCATCTCGGGTCCGCCCGCGAGCTTCTTCGACTGCTCCACCGACACGATGGAGTTGAAGCGCATGCCGGTCGCGTCGACGCCGATATTGTTATAGATCGCGTCGGGTCCCTGCTCGTTCATGACCTGCGCCATCGTGAACACCTTGGAGATGGACTGGATCGACACCTGGGTCGTGAGGTCGCCGGCTGCGTAGACCTTGCCGTCGCCCGTCACCAGCGCGATGCCGAACACATTCGGGTCCACTTTGGCCAGCGCGGGGATGTAATCCGCGTTCTTGCCTTCGTGCATGTCCTTGAACTTTGCGTAGGCCGCGTCGACAACCGCCTGGTAGTTCGGCCCCGGCGGTGTCTTGTCCTTCGCGAACCCACTAGTTGCGACCAGCAGGCACACGAGCAGAGCAATCGATGCGGTGATTCTTCGTTTAGTCATCGTTCTCCTCCTTTGAAGACGTCATAGCATGGTCAGAATTCGGAATTGCAGGAATTGGGTGGCCCCGTCGAGGCCGAAGCGGTCGAGCTTTCCGTAACCGTATTCGAGCGACACCCGCAGGTTGTACGACAGATTCCAGTGAATCATGGGAGAGAGACGCCAGAACTTCCCGCCTTGGAAGCGCCCCGAGTCCATATCCGTGTAGGTGTAGGTGAGCGTGGCCTCCCAGTTTCCAATTCCGCCGTCGAACACGCTTTGCTTCGGCTTAATCTCTTCGAAGAATGCTCCGGCAGCATTGTAGGGCCTGGTTTCTCCCGTCAACTCTTTGACTACGGAGATGTATCCGCCGTGAAAGAGCGCCGAGCCGCCGGTGGCGTCGTCGTCGAGTTTCTGCCAGTTGTACTCGCCCCCGATAATCCAGGATTGGTGGCGCCAGTACGACTCGATCCCCGACGTGCGCCCGTGATCGGAATCGAATTTGCCGGCGTCGAGATAGTAGGGAGCAAGGAATGCCTCCGGTCGAGAGCGAGGTTGAATCTTGCCCTCGTCGGGTTTGAATTCGCGTCCCATCACCGCGAATTCCCACACCGACTTCTTGTCTTCCGAGAGAATGGGATGCCAACCGAGACGCCACGCAATCACGTGATCTGCAGTTGCGAATTTTTCTTCCTCGGAGAGTTCGTCCATGAACGCTCCGATATTGACGAAGATGCGGCTGCGCGGATACCAGCCCATGTACTTGATGCCGTCGCCGAGTATGGGCACGAACGCATCGCTAGTGGGCGCTCGCTCGACTCCCCAGATGTAGTAGCCGGTCATCACTTTGATCATCGAGAAGCCTTCCTTGGTCCTCCCGATGAAGAAACTGCCGCTGAGCTCCGGAACACCGATCATGAGCCCGGTTTGCCGGAAGTGCCACTGTTCGTCCGCGCCGTCGTACATGTAGCCCAGCGACCACGATATCGGACGCTTGGTGGTGAACTTTCCGCGCAGCAGAATCCGGAAGTCGCGCACGCCGATCTTGTTCTCGGCGTTGATTTGCTGCTTGGCCTCGTAATCCTCCATGAACGCGTTACCGTCGAGGAGAAAACCGAAGCCGAGACGAATCGATGAAATCTTTCCGTGATACTCGTTCCACGGGCGCGGCGGAATCTCGGGGTCGCCCTGTCCAGCCTCAATGGTGGTGTCGATGGTGGAATCGGGGGGTGCCGTGCTGCTCATAGCTCGCGACGTCGCCGGCGTAAAGCCGGCCAGTGCCACGATGGCGAGGACGATGCGAGTCAGCACGACACCCATCTCCGAATTCTAGTAACGGTTGTAGTAGTCCTGGATCTTCTTCGTGTCACTCGTCTTCAAGAGCGCGAGCTGCAAGAGCACGCGCGCCTTGGCCGGATTGAGCTGCATCGACGCCACCGTGCCGATCTCGTCGTCGTTGACCTCGATGTTGCGGCGCATGATGCCGCCGTTGGTGCGCGACGAGCGCACCACGATTACACCCTTCGCGATCACCTGCTTGACGGCATCGAGCGCCGGCGCCGTCATGTTGCCGTCGCCCACGCCCGCGATCACGATGCCCTTGGCACCGTTGGCGGCCGCCGAGGTAATCATGTCGGGCGACATGTTGGCGTGCGCGTAGATGATGTCGACGCGCGGGAGCGCGGTCGTGTTGGCGGCCAGCGTCAGTTCGCTCTTGGCGGTGTTGACCTGCACCGGCGTCCGGAACCAGGTATTCTTGCCGAACAGCGCGGCACCCACCAGGCCGGCCTCCATCGAGCTGAACGTGCCCACGTCAGTCGAGTGCGTCTTGACGACGTCGTGCGCGGCGTGGATGTCGTCGTCGACGGTGACCAGAACGCCGCGTCCCTTCGCCATCGGATCCACCGCGATTCCCACCGCGTTGTAAATGTTGAGCGGGCCGTCGGCGCTCATCGCCGTCGACGGGCGCATCGATCCCGTCATCACGACGGGCTTGGTGCTCTTCACCGTGAGGTCGAGAAAGTACGACGTCTCTTCGAGCGTGTCGGTGCCGTGGGTGATCACCACACCGGCGACGTCGGATTGCGCCAGAAGCTCGTTGATTCGTTTCGCGAGCTTGAGCCACACGGCGTCGTTCATGTCCTGGCTGCCGATGCTGGCAATCTGTTCGCCGGTGATGTCGGCCATGTCCTTCATCTGCGGAACGGCCTCGATCAAGACGTCGACGCCCACCGCACCCGAGGTGTAACCGGCCGACGTATTCGACGACGCGGAGCCGGCGATGGTGCCGCCGGTGGCGAGGATCACGATGTGGGGCTTCTTGGGCGCTGCGGCCGCTTTCTTCTTGGGCTGCGCACCCGCCGTCGACGAGATCATTGTCGCGGCCAGGACGAGTGTTGCGATTCGTAGCGTTTTCATATTCGTTCCTCCGAAGTGGGGCGTTACTTCTTCTTGTATTGAGCCGGGTCGAGGTTCGTGAGCTTGGCGGGGTCCAACAAGTCCGCGATCTGCGCGTCGGTGAGAATCTTCTTCTCGCGGATCACTTCGATGATCCCCTTGCCGCTCTTGTAGGCCTCCTGCGCCAGCTCGGTCGCTTTTTCGTAGCCGATGATCGGGTTCAACGCAGTCACGATGCCGACCGTCGTCTCCATGTAGTGCTTGAGCTGCGCCTCGTTCACGGTGATGCCGTCGACGCACTTGGTGCGGAACAGCTTCGACACGTTGAACAAGAGGTGTTGGGATTCCATCGGGGCCAAACCGTTGAGCGGCTCGTACGCGTTCAGCTGCAGTTGTCCGCTGTGGGCCGCGAGCGTCACCGCGTAGTCATTGGCCATCACGCGGAACGCGACGACCCCGACCACTTCCGGCACCACCGGGTTCACCTTGCCGGGCATGATCGACGAGCCCGGCTGCAGCGCCGGCAAGTTGATCTCGAACAGCCCGGCGCGCGGACCCGACGTGAGCAGAATCAAGTCGCTCGCGATCTTGGACATCTTGATCGCGACGCTCTTCAACGCGCTCGAGTAGACGACGAAGCCCTGCTGGTCCCACGTGGCGGAAATCATGTCGGGGGCGACGACGATGGGCTTGCCCGTGAGGTTGGCCAACTGTGCGGCGCACTTCTCGGGATAGCCCTTGGGCACGTTGATGCCGGTGCCGATCGCGGTGGCACCCATGTTTTCGGCGTAGAGATACTTCTCCGCGTCCTTCAAGAGCTGGATCTCACCCTCCAGCGCATAACCGAAGGCGTGGAATTCCTGGCCGACCGTCATGGGCACCGCGTCCTGCAACTCGGTGCGACCCATCTTCACGACCTGCAGATACTGGTCGCCCTTCTTGTGGAACGAGTCGGCGAGCAGTTGCAGCTCCTCGATCAGCTTGCCGTTGCGCAGAATGAGCGCCACCTTGATCGCGGTGGGATACGAATCGTTGGTGGACTGCGACATGTTGAGGTCGTCGTGGGGCTCGAGGTACTGGTACTCGCCCTTCTTGTGACCTCCCATCTCCAGTCCGATGTTGGCCAACACTTCGTTCGCGTTCATGTTGGTCGACGTTCCGGCGCCGCCTTGGTACCAATCAACCACGAACTGGTCGTGGTACTTTCCGTCCATGACCGCTTTGCACGCCTTCTCGATCATCGCGAGGCGCTCCGGCTTCATGGCACCGCATTCGGTATTGGCGCGCGCCGCCGCCAGCTTGACGATGGCCCACGCTTCGACGTAACCCGGGTAATGATTGATGGCCACGCCCGAAAGCTGGAAGTTTTCCATACCGCGCATGGTTTGCACGCCGTAGTAGGCGTCGGCGGGGACTTGCTTTTCTCCCAGTAAATCGTGCTCGGTGCGCGTGGCGGCAGGTTTGGTCGACTTGCTCGACTTCTTGTCCGCCGCCCACGTCGTGGTGGTTGTCGCCAGCACGGCGACAACCAACACGGCGCACGCGAATCTCTCATGCAAAACGCTTTTCATAGTTGAACTCCTAACGCTCCTAGAATTGGGTAGCGTAGTTGTAGCGGAACGATACCTGCAGCTTCACGTCGTCGGATGTGAAGTCGTCGGAGAAATTCTCGCGCTTGCCGTACTGCAGTTCCGCGCCCGCCATCACGTTCTTGGTCGGGTAGTAGAGCAGGTTGCCGAGCGCGTAGTGGCCGCGGTGGAACGCGTTCGGCGACTGGCCGCTCGAGTTGTCGATGTCGATCATCGAGTAGCCCACCGAGCTCGAAAACTTCTCGTTCCAATTGTGGTCGAGGAACGCGACCAGGCCGAACACGGGAAGGGCCACGCCTTCGATGCCGCTGCCCACGTTCTTGATGCCGACGTCGGCGGGGGCGTCGTTCATGTAGTTCTCGACGCCTTCGCCGTACATGATCGACGCGCGCACGGTGCTGGCGTCGCCGATCTTGATGTTCGAGCTGAGATTCAGGCCCCAGCCGTTGGCGCTGCCTTCCAGGTCGAGCGAATCGGTGCCCATGTCTTCCCATTCGATGCGCCGGAAGATGCCGGCGATCTCGATGTAACCCCACTCCTTGCCGACGTGGTACTCGGCCGAGATGTCGGGAACCGGGAAGTGCGGCGCGATGTCGTTCAACTCGACGCGGTTCGAGTACACGCCCTGGTCACCGCTGGCGCCGGGGCGCTCGAGCGCGATGGTAGCGAAGGTTTCGCCCTGGAGCGGCATGTAGCGAACCTGAACGTTACGGAAGAACACCATGCCGTTCGGTCCCCAGTACTCGAGCGAGTTGGGGAACACGCCGATGTCCATGAACGGGCTCCAGGTTTGTCCCGCGCCGACTTTGCCCAACTGACCGTACGCGTGGCGCAGGCGAATCGTGGTTTGACCCGCGTCGGCGCCGACGCCGAAGAGCTCCCATTCGAATTGCGTCGTGAAGTCGCCGCGGTCGGTGGGCGTCGTCGTCTTGACACCGAAGCGCGTCTGGCGAACGCCAAAGAACGTGTTGCCGTCGGCGCCGAATTGATCTTCGAACGCAGGCAACTTGGTCGGACGCATGGTGTCGAACCACTGCGGGTCGACTTGTTTGGTGTCGTACCCGGCGTCCATCATGACGTAACCGTACACGTCCCACGTGGTGTCGACCGCGTGCGCCAACGATGCGACACCGGCCAGCCCACACAGGACTAACAACGCACCTATGCTTTTCTTCATCATGGTCCTTTCTGCCTCCGCAATGATTGGCGGGATGCAATTCGGAATGGACGCTAGGGGGTTTGCGTCCCGGATGTCGTCAGCATACGGTCTCATTTTCAGAAATTCCACTGCAAAGCGGCGTCGGGGAACACCGCGTGGCGACGCCTTCTTTCGCAACTTCTTGCGCTCGGCGTCGGACCTCCGTAGCATGGGCGCTCACCCATACCGCCAGGAGGGAGTAGATGAGTATGCTCAAAGAATTCCGCGATTTCGCCGTCAAGGGCAACATGGTCGACATGGCCGTCGGTATCATCATCGGCGCCGCGTTCGGGAAGCTGATATCGTCGCTCGTCAACGACGTCGTCATGCCGCCGCTGGGGCAGTTGATCGGAGGCGTCAACTTCACCGACTTGAAGCTCGTGATCGGTTCACCCATCGAAGGCAAGGAGCCGGTGACGGTGAACTACGGCGCCTTCCTGCAGACCGCGTTCGACTTCCTGATCGTCGCGTTCGTGATCTTCATGGTCGTCAAAGCCATCAACTCGATGAAGCGCAAGGAAGCAGCCGCGCCCGCGGCGCCGCCGGCACCGACCAAGGACCAGGTGTTGTTGACCGAAATTCGCGACCTCTTGAAGTCGCGCTAGAACGTCCAGCCCAGGCTGGTGACGAGGCCGTAGTCATTGGTGGCAGCGGTCGGGCTGGGCGGATCGCTGTCGTAGGAGTCGTAGAAGGACAGCACGATGGTGAAGTCGGGGACGATCTCGCGGCTCGCGCTGATGTCGAATTCGCTGCGGACGCGGCCCCAGGTTGTGAGATTGGGGTAGACCGTGAGTTCCGTGGTGATGTCCGTCTTCGGGTAGTCGTAACGAAACACCGAATGGGTGGCGGACACATAGGCTTCCAAGTTGTATTCACCGTTGGCGTCGTTGGACCACTCGCGGTTGACGCTCAAGCCCAGCGACGACATGAAGTCGTTGTGGTTGGTCTGCACCCAGTTGTAGCCCGCGCCGGCGGAGACCAGGACGCGGAGGTCGAGGCCGAGCTCGTCGTTGGTTTGCGCGCCGGCGCTCGAGGTCGCGAACAACGGCCCCGTGAACAGCCGGCTGTAGGATAAGGTCAGGTTCTCGCGGCGCTGGGTTTCGTCGTTCGCCTGCGCCGTCTCGATCGAGCTGGCGTCGAGTTCCCACAAGCGGATCGCTGTTCGCCGGCGAACGTAGATATCGCTCGTGAGCTGTGCGAGGCTGTTCGACTTGGTGTAGCTGAAGCCGATCGCGACCGACCCGTCGAGCTGCTGCCAGAACGACTTCTCCATGGGCGTGATGGCGACCACGTCCACGTGGAGTACCTGCTCGGTTTCTCCGCCGCGGATGACTTCGAGCACTCCGCTCTTCTGCAAGAAGATCGCCCCGAAGTACTTGAAGCCGTCGCGATCCTCGACGCGGAATTGGTACACGCTGTTGAGCGAGTCGACGTCCTCCCACTCGATGCTCAAGGTTCCGATGTCGTTGGTGCTCAGTTTGAGAATGCCGCGGTCGAGCTGCTTGATCTCGCCCGTCATGCGGTCACCGTTCTTGAGATAGACGAGGTCTGTCTTCTGACGCGCGTGCGCGGGAAACGCGGCGACCAGGACGGTCGTCGCCAGCGCGGCGGCGGTAACGATGCGTGCGAATACCATCGCGTTTCAGGCTTGCGGAGTGCTCCGCGCGGCCAGGGAGTGGATGAGGTTCGCGATCGCGATGCCGATGATCACGCCGCAGGCGAGGATGCGTACGAGGTCCACCGTGCGCACGCCTTCGGAGATCCGATTCAGCGGTACGATGGCGAGGATCAACGGTATCACCCAAATGACGCCGTTGCGACGGCGCCCGTTTGTTTTCACGCGTGGACTCCTTGTGGTTGAAACGGGTTCGTCGGCCCACGATGGAATTCAGCGGCACACTCGTCTACAATGGGGCCGCAGGCCGCCGACGGCCCCAGTCTAGCAGAGGAGCAACCATGTCCAAATATCGAATCGAAAAAGACTCGCTGGGAGAGATGCGCGTCCCCGAGGCGGCGTACTACGGCGCCCAAACCGCGCGCGCGGTGGAAAACTTTCCGGTCAGCGGCATCGCCTTCCCGCGCCAATTCATTCGCGCGCTCGGCATCATCAAGCGCGGGTGCGCGCGCGCCAACGTCGAGCTCGGCGACCTGGATGCCAAAGTGGGCGAAGCCATCGCCGAAGCTGCCACCGAGGTGATCGAAGGCAAGCTCGACGCCGAGTTCCCGCTCGACATCTATCAAACCGGCAGCGGGACCTCGACCAACATGAACGCCAACGAAGTGATCGCGAACCGCGCGGCCGAAATCATGGGAAAGGAGCGCGGGCACAAGTCGATCCACCCCAACGACCACGTCAACATGAGCCAGTCGTCGAACGACGTCATCCCCACCGCCATCCACGTCGCCGCCGCGACCGCTATCACCACCGAGTTGATCCCCGCGCTCGAACACTTGGGCGTCACGCTGGAAGCGAAGGCGGAACAATTCGACGACGTCGTGAAGTCGGGGCGCACGCACATGATGGACGCGACGCCGGTCCGTCTCGGGCAGGAATTCGGCGGCTTCGAGCGCCAAGTCGCGAACGCGGTCGACCGCGCCGCGCGCGCGCGCGACGCGCTCCTCGAGCTCGCGCTCGGCGGCACCGCGGTCGGCACCGGCATCAACCGGCGCGCCGAGTTTCCCCAAGTCGCGATCAAGTACATCGGCGACGACACTGGCCTCGGGTTCTACGAGGCGATGGATCACTTCGAGGCGCAGGGCGCGAAGGACGCGTGCGTCGAAGCCTCCGGCCTCATGAAGACCATCGCTGTGAGCCTCTCCAAGATCGCGAACGACATCCGCCTGATGGCGTCCGGTCCGCGCACCGGCATCGCCGAGATCACGCTGCCGTCGATCCAGCCCGGCTCCTCGATCATGCCCGGCAAGGTCAACCCGGTGATTTGCGAATCGGTGACGATGGTCTCCGCGCAGGTGATCGGCTACGACGCTTCCATCGCGCAGGGCGGTCTCGGGAGCTACCTCGAGCTCAACGTCATGATGCCGCTCATCGCCTACGATCTTCTCGAGCAGATTCGCTTGCTGTCGAACGTGAGCCGCGTCTTCGCCGACAAGTGCATCTCCGGCATCACCGCCAACGACTCGCGCGCGCGCGAGCTGCTGGAGCTCAACCTGTCGACGTGCACGTCGCTCGCGCCCAAAATCGGCTACGACAAAGCGGCCGCGCTGTCGAAGGAGGCCTTCGCCACCGGTCGCACCGTGCGCGACGTCGCCCGCGAGATGAAGGTGCTGCCGGAGGACGAACTCAATCGCTTGTTGGACTACAAACGCATGACGGAGCCGGACGCCTAATGCCGACCTACTGGGACTACCTCAAGATCGAAGAGCTCTTGTCGCTGCAACAGCCGACCGGCGACGAGCACGACGAGACGCTCTTCATCATCATCCATCAGTCGTACGAGCTGTGGTTCAAGGAAATGCTCCACGAGCTCGACTACTTCCAGGTACTGCTGGCGAAGAACGACCTCCCGCGCGCGTTCCATACCATGAAGCGCGTGCTCACCATCTTGAAGATGCTGGTCGCGAAGATCGACATTCTGGAGACGATGACGCCGCTCGAGTTCATCGCATTCCGCGAGCGCTTGGAGTCGGGGAGCGGATTCCAGTCGGCGCAATTCCGCGAATTGGAGTTCGTGCTGGGGCACAAGCGGCGCGCGGTCATCGACCACTACCCGGCCGACTACGTCGCGCGCCGGCGCCTCGATCGCCGCTGGAGCGCGCCGACGGTGTGGGACGCCTTCGTGCACTTCCTCGCCGCGAACGGTTGGCCGGTCCCGCGCGCGACGCTCGAACGCGACGTCACCGCGCCCATCGCGTCGTCGCCCGAGATGCAGCACCTGTTGATCGACGTGTACAAGAGCAACCCGTCGCTCGCGAACTTGTGCGAGCGCATGGTCGACCTGGACGAAGGCATGCAGGAGTGGCGCTACCGCCACGTCAAGATGGTCGAGCGCACCATCGGCACCAAGCGCGGCACCGGAGGCAGCGAGGGCGCCGAGTATCTCAAGACGACACTCATGCGCCCTCTCTTCCCGGACCTGTGGGAGATTCGGACTTCGCTCTAGTTCACCTGCGCGCGAACGACGCCGGCGGCGTGCCGCGCTTGAACTCGATCGCATACCCGACGGGGTCGGTACCGCTCAAGTCCGCCCACGCTTGGCTGATGGTCTTCTCATCGGTGAGAGGCCACCCATCTTCTTGCAGCGCCGCCATCCAAGCCAGGAAGTAGAGTCCCTCCGAGCAGTCCGGTTCTTCCCACCCCTCGCACGTGAAGCACAGCGTTGCAAGCAGACCGGTGACTCCGTCGCCGTAGAACGTTCCCGGGCTCGTGGTGTGATCGATGTACAGGTGCCCGTCGTCGGTCAGAATGTCGGCCGTGCTGGGGCCGAAGCTCACGAACCAGCAGGGGTCGTCGTAGTGGGTGTTCGGCGTGTAGGTCATGGTACCGCTCTCGACCTCGAAGACTTCCAAGTGTTGGTAGGTCACCCATGACTTCCAGATCACCTCGGCAACGATCTTCTCGCCGTCGCCGAAGTCCACGGTCGCGGTGCCGTACCATTGGTCGCCGATGCTGACGTTGCAGACCAGCGTCTGCGTCGAGCGCCGTCCGCGGGCCGTCACGCTCACCGCGACCGGGTTGTTTTGCGGCACGGTGGCGGGAGCGGTGTAGCGCGCCTTGGTAGCGTCCAGGGCCACGACGCGTCCCACCGTGTTGTCGCCACCGGGTATCCCATTCACCGACCAGTTCGTGAACGTTCCCAACGGGATCAGCTCGTCGTCGCAGCTGTACATCAACGCAACCAGCGGGTCACCCGGACCGCCGGTCGTTTCCTGCAGGCACAACTTGACCGCAATGTTCACGACGCCGCCCGTCGCCACCGACGCGGAACCCGGGCGGATCTGGAGGCCCTCGATGTTGGAGTAGTCGGAGAAATGAGTCGTCGCCGCGGTGATGGTCCCCGCGATCTCGTCATACGTGCGGTCGTTCAAGATGTACCAAAAGCCTTGGTCGTCCTGGACCGCGATGTCGAGAAAGTCGGGGTGCGAGCCCTCGAGGGCTTCCGGTGCGACATCGAACACGAGGTCGATGGGAACTGCAAACGTGAGCCCGTCGGGCGTGAGTCGGTAACCGTTTCCAATTCCGCCCCACGCGGTATTCGTAATGGGCTGGATGGTAATGTCGGTGTCGGACGCGAGAGCGCCCGCAGGAACGTCGATCGCGAACAACCCGTCGTCACTCGCGAGCGTCCCGCCCGCGGGGCCGATGGTCGCGGTGGTGGCGACGCCGTTCGGCGTGCCGGGCGCGGTCGCCTGCGGGGTCGGATTGTTGTTGTTGCCGCCGCCGTTGTCGTCCGACGGGGCGGTGGAATCGTCGCTGCACGAGAACACGAACAGCAACGCGACGAGAGCCAGTACTCGTGTGTGCTTCATGGTCGTGTCTCCTACAGTTTCGAGAATTCGACGCGGCGGTTCATCGCGCGTCCTTCCGGTTTGTCGTTGCTCGCGACGGGCTTGGTGTCGCCCATGCCGTCGGTCTTGAAGCGGTCCGCCGCGATCTTGAATTGCTCCGCGAGCACCTTCGCCACCGACGCCGCGCGCCGCTTCGAGAGGTCCAAGTTGCCGCTCGTGGTGCCTTCGTTGTCGGTGTGGCCGTCGATCTCGACCTTCACCGCCGCGTTTTTCTCCATGTAGGCCGCGATTTGTCGCAGCACCGGCGCCGACTCCGCCTTCACCACGTCGCTCCCACTGTCGAAGTAAATGCCGTAGGTGACGAGCTTGCCGTTCGCGAACGGATCCGCGACGGGCTTGTTGCCCTCGGCGAAGCGCACGTTGGTGATCATGGGTCCCTTGTCCGACCACAGCGACACCACGAGGTGGTCGGGGGCGCCGTTGGTGAGGTCGATCTCCGGGATATTCGCGACCCGCTGACGGTCGACGTACACCTTGAGCGCGTTGCCGCGCGCCATGAACATGACGTGGTGGACCGCACCCCACACGTTCTTGTTCTCCAGCGCGGTGTCGGACGTCGTCTGGCCGGTCATGAAATACGCGCGTTCGCCCGAGTAGGGGAAGGTGAAGTCCCAAGCGTTCTGGTTACCTTTCACGCCGATCACGTCGAGCACGTTGCCGGACGGCTCGCCGCAGAAGAAGTCGAGCTCGAAGGTCCAGTACTCGGGGAGAGTGGGCGTCGACGGCAGCTTCATCGCAATGCGGCTGGTGATGCTGGTGCTTCGCACCCAGCGCTGGCCCTTCATTTCCGCCACCTCGAGCGTGCCCTCTTCGAGCTTCCAGTTGGCGGGGAATTCGCCGAGCTCGTCCTGCGTGAAGTCGTCGTAGAAGAGCACCTTGTCGCCGGGGACGTAGTCGAACTTGGTCGACACCGACGAGACCTGCGCACCGTCGCCGGCGTCTTTGGTCGCGGCGGGCTCGCCCGATTCCGACGACGTCGACGCGTCTTTGCTCTCGTCGTCGCCGGTGGTTTTGTTGAGCGCGTCGTCGGCGGTCTTGTTGGCCTTGTCGGTGGCCTTCTTCTTGAGTTTGTCGCCGAGGCCGGCGCGGCCGTCGACCGGAAGCGTCGCGAGCGCGAGCGCAATGGCGACGCACGAAAGGGCAAACAGGCGAATCTTCATGTCGGCTCCGAATCGGGGAAAGGTCCGGGACGTCGAGCACCGTTGAGAATGCTGGATGCCGATAGGACGGACCCGCCGGGCTCGCGTCACGAAGAAACTGCCGGCGGCGCGTGGGTGCTTTTTGGGGTCCGGTGGGCTATAGTGGGGCCGTGATCGCGCCTTCCGACCTATACCGTTCTCCCAACGCGCTGGCCCCCGCATACTCGCGTTTCCGCGTGGCGGAGCGCTTGCTGTTCACCGGCCACTCGCACCAGGCGTGGCCCGACGTCGCGTTCGACGGGCACGTGCGCGCGTTCACGGAGGCCGCCGAGTGGGTCGACGACAAATGGCCGCGCGTGTTCGCGGTGGCCGACGAGGTGCGGCGCGGATGGGCGCGGCTCCTCGACGACGCCCCCGAGAACGTCGCGCTCGGGCAGAGCGTGCACGAGCTCTTCGTGCGCTGGCTGTCGGCGCTCCCGCTGCGCAAGCGACCGCGCCTCGTCACCAGCGACGGCGAGTACCACTCGACCCGCCGCGTCGTCGACCGCATCGCCGAAGAGGGAATCGAAGTGGTCAAGGTCGCGGCATCGCCCGCGTCGACGCTGGCGGAGCGCCTGGCGGCCGCCGTCGACGGCCGCACCGCGGCCGCGATGGTGTCGTCGGTGTTATATCGGACCGCCGAGATCGTCCCCAACTTGAGCGCACTCGCGCGCGCGTGCGAACGCCACGGGGCGGAGCTCTTGGTCGACGCGTACCACCACATGAACATCGTGCCGTTTTCGGCGCGTGCGCTGGGGCTCGAGCGCGCGTACGTGACCGGCGGCGGCTACAAGTACTGCCAGCTCGGCGAAGGGAACGCGTTCTTGCGCTTTCCCGCCGACTGCGCGTTGCGACCCATCGTCACGGGGTGGTTCAGCGAGTTCGCGCTCAAGGAGAAGGTGCCCGAGAAGGGGGTTGTGTACGGCGAAGGGCCGGCGCGCTTCGCCGGTGCGACCTACGACCCCACCAGCCACTACCGCGCCGCGGCCGTGTTCGACTTCTTCGCCCGCCGCGAGTTGACGCCCGCGCTCTTGCGCGAAGTGAGCCAGCACCAAGTGGGGCGCATCATCGAGCGCTTCGACGCGCTCGACTTGGATCCGAAGCTCGTCACGCGCGACCGCTCGGTCGCATTGCAGGATATCGCGGGCTATCTCGCGCTGCGCTCTCCGCGCGCGGGGGAGATTTGCAAGAAACTCCACGACGCCGGCGTCTACACCGACTACCGTGCCGACATCTTGCGCATCGGCCCGGCGCCGTATCTCTCCGACGCGCAGATCGACGAGGCGATGAAGCGCTTGGGGATCGTCGCTCAGTCGTTGAGTTGACTCTGCACTAACGTGAACGCCTCGGGCCCGATGCCGGAGCGACCGCGGAAGGGCGCGTCCAGCGACGCCGACACGAAGACCAGGAGCCCGATCATAACGGCGACGCTGGCCGTGAGTAGGATCTGCACCTTGGAATGGGAGAAAGTGAACATCCAGCACACCGCGATCGTCAGCACACCTCCCAAGATCATCACCCACCACAACGTGTCCGGCAGTTGGCTGTCGACGGCGTCGAGGCGCTGGCTGCGAGCTTCGTAGAAGACGTTGAACTCACGCATCGCTTCCGCGTGGAGAACCGACTGCGCGGCGTCCGCGGGTGCGAACTGCGTGAGCCGCCGCTCCAGTGCTTCGGCGCGGACGACGCCCGCCGACGGGATCACGCCGCGGCGCTGCTCGGGCCATTCGTCCTCGATCACGCAGCGGATGTACTCGCCGATCAATGCGTGGAGCTCGGTGTTGAACGGTTCCGGGTAGTCGCTCACGTCGCGATCCAGAGCGGCGATGTAGGTGGCCTCGCGCGTGACGAGCGCTTCCGCCTCCGCGTGATTCTCCCACGTTCCCACCGCGACCAGCCCCAGCAGGAGGCCGTAAAAGACGCCGATGCCCGCCAGGAAGAAGCCGACGAGGTCGTTGTGGCCGCGCACGTCGGTTACCGCCTTGCGCACGTGCGCGCGCGACGCGAACATGCCGACGAGCGCCAGTGCGACGAACGCGCCTACGATGAGCGCGCACAGGAGGCCTTCGGGGAGGTCGTGCAGTTGGTTCATGCGGCGTCATCTTAGCGGAGCGCTCGCGTCCTCGCAAATTGAAACCAAAAACGCCCCGACGATCTCGCGATCGCCGGGGCGTTTCGATTTCACGGTGCGCGCGCGGTGCGCGCGGCGTTACATCTTCGCCTTCTGCACGGCGCCCTGCTTCTGCATCTCCATCGACGCCTGCT
>CAZLLI010000061.1:0-16694 GCA_964560355.1 uncultured bacterium
CAACGACCAGGTCATGCTCGACCAGCCGCACAAGGATCTGCGCCGCGCGCGCGCCGGCGCGGTGTCGATGATCCCGACCACGACGGGCGCGGCCAAGGCCGTCACCAAGGTGCTGCCCGAGCTCAAGGGCAAGATCGACGGCACCGCCGTGCGCGTGCCCGTGGTCGACGGATCGCTGGTCGACTTCACCTTCGAAGCCGAAAAGCCCGCCTCCATCGAGGCCATCAACAAGGCGATGCGCGACGCGTCGCAGGGCGCGTTCAAAGGCATCATCGAATACACGGAGGACCCGATCGTGTCGGTCGACGTGATCGGCAATCCGCACTCGGCCATCTTCGACGCCAAGTCGACCATGGCCATCGGCGACCGGTTCTTCAAGGTTCTCGCTTGGTACGACAACGAGTACGGCTACTCGGGCCGTATGGTGGACATGCTGCGTCTCATCGGACGATGAGGGTGAGGACGGATGAAAAAACTCTCGATTCGTGACTGTGACGTGAAGGGCAAGCGCGTCTTGATGCGCGTCGATTTCAACGTGCCGCTCGACAGCGATCGTGTCATTACCGACGACACCCGCATCATCGAGTCGGTGCCGACCATTCGTGACGTCGTCGACCGCGGCGGCCGTTTGATCCTGATGAGCCACCTCGGACGCCCGCGCGGGCAGAAGGACCCCGCGCTCAGCCTCTCGCCGGTGGCGGCGCGCCTCGCCGAGCTGGTCAAGAACCCGCTGCGCTTCGCGAACGACTGCGTGGGCGAAGACGTGCGCCAAAAGGCGGCGACGCTCAAGGACGGCGAGATCCTGTTGCTCGAGAATCTGCGCTTCCACGCCGGCGAAGAAGAAAACTCCAAGGCGTTCTCGAAGGAGCTCGCGCTCCTCGGCGACGTCTACGTCAACGACGCCTTCGGCACCGCGCACCGCGCGCACGCGTCCACCGTCGGCGTCACCGAGTTCATCCAGACCCGCGCGGCGGGGCTCTTGATGGAGAAGGAACTGAAGGCGCTCGGCGAAGCGCTGAACACGCCCGCGCGCCCGTTCGTCGCCGTGCTGGGCGGGGCCAAGATCGCGGGCAAGATCGACCTCATCAAGTCGCTGCTCGAGCGCGTCGACGCGCTCCTGGTCGGCGGCGGCATGATGTACACCTTCTTCAAGGCGTCGGGCCTCGAAGTGGGCAAGAGCATCGTCGACGAAAAATATCTCGCGCTGTGCAAGGAGATGCTGGCCAAGACGCGGCCGGGCCGCGGTCGCCTGCTTCTCCCCGTCGACACCATCGTTGCGCAGGCGCTCGACGACCACGCGCCCGCGCGCGAAGTGTCCATCGCCGACATCCCCGAAGACTGGATGGGCGTCGACATCGGCCCCAAGACGGTCGACTTGTTCAAGGCGCAGATCGCGGGCGCCAAGACGGTGTTCTGGAACGGCCCCATGGGCGTGTTCGAGAAGCCGAGCTTCGCGGAGGGGACGAAGGCGGTCGCGCGCGCGATCGCAGACGCGACCGACCGCGGCGCGAAGACCATCGTGGGCGGCGGAGACAGCGTCGCTGCCATCAACTTGATGGGGATCGCGAACCGCTTCACGCACATTTCGACCGGCGGCGGTGCTTCGCTCGAATTCATGGAAGGGCGCACGCTACCCGGCATCGAAGCGCTGTGCGACGTCGCGGAAGTCGCGGGCTAGCGTCGAGGCTCACGACTCCTACATGCCGCGCCCCAAGCTCATCGCCGCCAATTGGAAGATGAACAAGACCATCTCCGAGGCGGTCTCGTTCGCCGCTGAATTGCGCGCGGCCCTGCCCACCGTCCCGACGCAGTGCGACCTCGTCGTCATCCCGACTTTCTTCTGCGTGCGCCCCGTGGTCGAAGCATTGGCGGGCGCGCGCGCGTGGGTCGGCGCGCAAGACCTGTACTGGGAGAAGAGCGGCGCGTTCACCGGCGAAGTTTCCGCCGACATGATCAAGGATGCGGGCGCCATGTACGTCCTCGTCGGTCACTCGGAGCGCCGCCACGGCATGGGCGAAACCGACGCGGTGGTCGCGAAGAAGCTCGCGGCCGCGTTGAGCGTGGGGCTGACCCCTATCCTGTGCGTGGGCGAGACGCTGTCGGAGCGCGAAGGCGGACTCGAGGCGCACGTGGTCGAGCGCCAGCTCGCCGTGGCATTCACCGGTGTCGGCGACGACGACGCGCGAGCGACCGTGATCGCGTACGAGCCGGTGTGGGCGATCGGGACCGGTCGTACCGCGCGACCCGAAGACGCGGTGTCGATGCACAAGACCATCCGCGCCTGGATGCAGGGCCGCTTCGGCCCCGCCATCGCGAAGGCGCTGCGCATCCAGTACGGCGGCAGCGTCAACCCCGCCAACGCGGGCGATTTGCTCGCGCGCGACGAAGTAGACGGGCTCCTGGTGGGCGGCGCGAGCCTCGACCCCGAGTCGTTCCTCGGCATCGCGCGGGCGGCTCCCACCCGCTGAGTCCCGACCAATTGACTTTGACGGGCACCTCTGGTAGGCTCGCCCGTCGCGGTGAGCCCCACCGCCATTTTTGTTTGGCGGCCCCGCGGGACCGCCGGAAACCCAAGGAAATACGATGCTGTTCAATTTGCTGATCGGTCTGCACGTCCTCGTGTGCGTGGTCCTCATCCTGGTGGTCTTGCTGCAGTCGAGCAAGGGCGGCGGGCTGGCGGGCGCGTTCGGCGGCGGCGGCGGACAAACGATGTTCGGCGGCCAGGAAACGGCGACCTTCTTGAGCAAGGCGACCACGTACCTCGCCATCGCATTCATGGTCCTCTCGCTCCTGCTCGCGTTCCTGTCCGCGCGGCGCACAGCGCCCACCTCGCGCAGCCTGGTTCGCGAAGCGGCCGAGCAGCAGCAGAACGTGATCCCGCAGGGCGGGCAAAGCATCGACGAGATTCTCGGAGGCGCGGATTCGACCGCGGCTCGCGCGGACACGACCTCACCGCGCTAATCGACATTTGGCTCACGGGCCCAGGTGGTGGAATTGGCAGACACGCTATCTTGAGGGGGTAGTAGAAGAAATTCTGTGCGGGTTCGAGTCCCGCCCTGGGCACCAACCACCCGACCGACCCCGAGGCGCCGCGAGCGCCAAACGAAAATCATCATTCGAGCGACTCATGAACGGGACGCCCATGCCGGGTGTCCCGTTGGCGTTTTCGAATTAGGAGGAAGAACATGAAATACACGAAGCTGCTCGGCGCCGCGACCCTGTCGGCCGGCGTTCTCGCGGGCGGACCCGTCGGCGCAGCCGACTTGAAGAGCACGACGGCCGACCAGAAGTCGGTCAGCATCACCATCTACAACGACAACCTCGGGCTGGTGAAGGACGTGCGCACGCTCGACTTCAAGACCGGCGCGCAGAACCTGTGGTTCGCGGGGGTGGCCGCGCAGATCGACCCCACCAGCGTGCACATTCGCTCGCTTGACGCGCCCAACGCGCTCGCGGTGATCGAGCAGAACTTCGAGTACGACCTGGTGTCGCCCGACCGGCTCATGCAGAAATACCTCGGGCAGACCGTCGAGCTCGTCACCACGCGCGAAGGCAAGGACGACGAAACGATCCGCGCGAAGTTGATCGGCACGTCGGGCGGCACCGTATACGAGCTCGAAAACGGCAAGATCGCGGTCAATCCGCCGGGGCGCGTCGTCCTGCCCGCGCTCCCCGCCGGCTTGATCTCGGAGCCGTCCCTGGTGTGGCTGCTCGACTCGAAGAAGGCCAAGCAAACCGTCGAGGCCAGCTATCTCACGGGCGGCATCGGGTGGAAGTCCGACTACGTCGCCGTGCTGTCCGCGGACGACGCCAAGGCCGATCTCTCCGGCTGGGTGACGATCGACAACCAGAGCGGTGCGTCGTACGAGAACGCGAAGCTCAAGCTGGTCGCGGGCGACGTCAACCGCGCGCGCCCGGAGTATCCCGCCGCGGTAATGACGGCAGATGACATGCACGTTCGCGGTGTCGCGAAAGAGCAGTTCCAAGAAGAATCCTTCTTCGAGTACCACCTCTACACGCTCGAACGCCCGGCGACCGTCAAGGACCGTCAGACCAAGCAGATTTCGCTGTTGTCGGCGGAAGACGTCAAGGTGAAGAAGACCTTCGTCGTGCAGCCGCAGTACGCCTACTGGTTCGCGCGCGTCGACAACATGGAGAAGCCGAAAGTCGGCGTGTACGTGTCGCTCGACAACGCGAAGAAGAACGGCATGGGCATGCCGCTCCCGAAGGGCGTGGTGCGCGTGTACAAGCAGGACTCGAAAGGCGAGCTGCAGTTCATCGGTGAGGACCGCATCGACCACACCCCCGAGGACGAAACCGTCCGCATCAAGATGGGCGACGCCTTCGACGTGATCGCGGAGCGCGTGCAGACCAGCTTCGAGGTCCTGTCGAGCGGACACCTCTATCGCTCGTCGTACAAGGTGACGCTGCGCAACCACAAGGCCGAGGACATCGCCGTGCAGGTGGTCGAAAACCTTTCCGGCGATTGGACCATCACGACCTCGTCGTTTCCGTTCACCAAGGAGTCGTCGAGCCGCGCGCGCTTCGACGTGCCGGTCAAGTCGAAGGGGACCGCGGAGCTGACCTACACGGCCGAGATTCGCTACTAGGCCGTGGAGATTGCTGCATGAGGACGCCTTGATCCGGGCCACATTGGTGTTTACAGCCCCGCGCGGCGCGTATTAGATTGGCCGCAAATTTCGACCGACTTCGGGGATCACACCAGGGGGCAACTTGGATCAGAGCACGGGACTCGATACCAGCAGTCTTGTTCTAGCGGTCGGCGCGCTCGGCGTCGTCGGCGTCGTCATCGGCGTGCTCGCGCTCGTCAAGCTGCGCGCCATCTCGGGACGCTTCGCGTGGGTGACGGGGAAGGACGCCTCCTCGGTCGACACGTTGCCGACACTGTTGGCAGCCGTCGACGCCAGCCGTCGCGACATCCAGAGCCTGCAGAACGAATTCAAGGAAGCGTCGATCGAGGCGCGCACGCACTTCAAGCGCATGGGCATCGTGCGCTACAACGCGTTCGACGGCGTCGCCGGGCAGCAGAGTTATTCTCTGTGCCTGCTCGACGAAAACCAGAACGGCATTCTCATCTCGAACCTGGTGGGGACGAACTTCAGCCGCAGCTACGCGGTCGAAGTGAAGTCGGGCGAGCCCGCGCGCCCGCTCGGCGAAGAAGAGAAGGAAGCGCTCGCGACCGCGAAGAAGAACGGGAACTAGAGAAGAGGGACGACTCCAAGCTCGCTCCTCCGCTCAGGTCCTCGCGCGAGACATTTGATATCGCGCTGCGGAAATCGCGTCGGAGCGACTCGGAGTCACTCCGTTACTCTTCCGGTTCTTCGCGGCGCTGGCGGCTGTAGTTCTCGAGGATCTTCTTCTCGGTCGGCGAGAGGTTGTCGTAACCCTTCGCCGAAATCTTGTCCAGAATCGAATCGATCTTGGCGCCGCCGTCGGCGTCGGGGCGTCGCTTGCGAATGCCGAGGCGCGGGCGCCACGTCGGCCCCGACTTGGGGCGCGCGGTCCATCCCAGCTTGCGCGCGATTTCGTCGCGGAAGAACGGCAGCCCCGCCACCATGCCGCCCAAGTGCGCGAAGTAAGCGACACCGCCCCGGCCCGTGATCCCATACGCGAGCTGCATCACGGTGAGCGCGGCGACGAAGTACTTCAGCTTCACCGGCATCACGAAGTAAACGTACACGTAGGCATCGGGAAACAGCATCACCGCCGCGAGGTACAGCCCGAAGATGGCGCCGCTCGCGCCGATCACGCCGGCGTCGTAGTTGAACAGCATGTGCATCAACCCGCCGCCGACGCCGCACACGAAGTAGTAGCGCAGGAAGCGTTTGCTACCCCACGCGCCCTCCACCATGTTGCCGACGAAGTAGAGCACGATGAGGTTGAAGAACAGGTGCCAGAAACTCCCGTGCAGGAACATGTAGGTGACGAGCTGCCACAAGTACAGGCGCTCGACCACCAAGCGCGGGGTGAGCGCGAGCCATCTATCGACCACGGGGAACAAGTTCTGGACGAAGAACATCGCGACCGTGGCGAGGATGATGCGACCCACGGCCGAGTGAAAAAACGGCGACCCCGAAAAGGGCGATTGCGGTCGGAAAGAGCGCGACGTCATAGTGGTTGGGCGGGATAGGCGCCGCCGTCAACATACGCCGGACGACGCGCCCAGAGCAAGCGCCCCGCGGGCGTCGCCGCGCGGTGTAAGGGAGCGGGCTTCGGGGCCGTCCAAAGGGCCGAAAACCGAGCCGAAAGATACTTTACAGACGATGGATGTGCGGTGATAATCCGGCGACCCCCCGGGGAGGCGTGCGCCGGACCCGCCGTCTAGCGATCGACAACCATGCGTTCGAGGAGGAATTGATGTCCCAGGAATTCGAGTTCACGGAAGCCAACTTCGAGCAGGAGGTCCTGAGAGCGGACCGCCCCGTGCTCGTCGACTTTTGGGCACCGTGGTGCGGCCCGTGCAAGGCGATCGCGCCCATCGTGGCGGAGATCTCGTCCGAGTACGCGGGCAAGCTGAAGGTCGGCAAGGTCAACACCGACGACAACCAAGGGATTGCGTCGCGTTACGGCATCATGGGGATCCCGACCATCCTGATCTTCAAGAACGGCCAGCCGGTCGAGACCATCGTGGGCGTGGGGCCGCAGCCGAAGAAGCACCTGGTCAGCAAAATCGACGCCGTCCTGGCGAGCTAAGTCGCTGCCGACGCGTCGCGTGCGATAGGCCGGTCCCTTCGGGGCCGGCCTTTTTTGCTGCCCTTCGCGGCGTGGAACTTGCAACCAACGCCGTCTATGTCCCGCTTGTGCCTCGTCGTCCTGGCGGCGTTTCTCGCCGCGTCCGGTTGGTCGTGCGGAAAGACCGACGAGAGCGCGTCGCGTAACGCGATCGCGTCGGCGGATTCGTCGCGCGGACCCGTCACCGGCGGTCGCATCATCATCGGCGTCCAGCAAGAGCCCGAGATGTTGAGCGAGATCCTCAACTCGATGGCGACCAACAACATGGTCTGCAACCTGATCTTCTCGAAGTTCGTCAAGTACGACGACCACTTCAACCTGATCCCCGATCTGATCCGCGAGATTCCGACCGTCGACAACGGGGGCATCTCGAAAGACCATCGCACCTACACGTACCACCTGCGCTCGGGCGTACGCTGGCACGACGGCCAGCCGCTCACGAGTCGCGACGTGCGCTTCACCTTCGACGTGATCATGAATCCCAAGGTCAACGTGGAGTCGCGCGAGGGCTGGGACGTGGTGGCGTCGCTCGACACCCCCGACGACACCACGGCGGTGTTCCACTTGCAGCGACCCTACCCCGATTTCGTCGGAGAGACGTTCTTCGACGAACCGGTGCTGCCCGAACACCTCCTGCGCGAGGAAACCGGCGAGCGCTTCTACGCCTCGCGCTTCCACCGCGCGCCGGTGGGGTCGGGGCCGTTCAAGTTCAAGAGCTGGACGCCGGGCTCGCACCTGGAGCTGGTCGCGAACCGCGACTACTACGGCGAAGGGCCGTACCTCGACTCGATCATCTTCAAGTTCATTCCCAACGAGAACACGCTCCTGGTGCAGCTCAAGACCGGCGAAATCGACGCCTTCGACAACGCCAACATCACGTTCATGTCGCAGCTGGAAGCGATCCCCGGCGTGCGCGTTTATCGCACCCCGATGCTCATGTACGAGCACCTCGACCTCAACACGGAGAATCCGATTCTCGCCGACCGCCGCGTGCGCCGCGCGCTCTCCTACGCCACCAACAAGGCGGAGATCGCCGAGCGCATTTACAACGGATTGGTGGTGGCGGCACCGCTCGACGAATTCGCGGAGTCGCGCTACTACTCGGCCCCCGCGGCCGCGCGTGCCACCTTCGACCTCGCGGCGGCGCGACGCCTCCTGCTCGAAGCGGGCTGGAAGGACCTCGACGGCGACGGCATCGTCGAGCGCGACGGCAGCCCGCTCAAGCTTTCCATCACTGCGAGCGCGGGGCAACCCAATCGCGAGCGCACCGAGCTCGTGCTGCGCGAACAATATCGCGCGATCGGCGTCGACGTGGAGATTCTCAACTACGGTCCCACCGTGTTGTACGGGACCTACGAAGACGGCGGCATCTTGAAGCGCGGCACCTTCGACATCGCGATGTACGCGTGGCTCTCGACGCCGGAGCCGGGCCGGCGCGAGGCGCTGTACTCCGCGACCAGCGTGCCCCCGCAAGGACAGAACCACCCGCGCTTGCGCAACAGCGAGCTCACGACGCTGCTCGAGCAGGGAAGCACGGAGACCGATCCCGCCAAGCGCGACGTCATCTACCAGCGCGTGCAAGAAATCCTGGTCGACGAAGCGGCGGTCATCCCGCTGTTCTGGTACACCGCAGTCGACCCCGTCACGGAACGCCTGCAGAACTTCCGCCCCAACGCGACGCAATCCGCGGACACCTGGAACGCGTCGACCTGGTACCTCACCGCGGGCCCGCAAGTCTCATCGCGATAACCGCTTCGAAGCTCGCGGCGGCGCCGCGAGTTGGTACAGAACTCGCAATTCCGCCCGGGACGTCCGGCTCGCGAAGCCGGCCGACTAGGTTAACTCGTTTCGAAATATACGGTTATCTCAATGTTGCGGTTCTTTCTAAAGCGCACGATCGCGATCATCCCGCTCGTCCTGTTGGTTTCGCTGATCTGTTTTGCACTGATGCAGGCGACGCCGGGCGGGCCCGTGGGCATGCTGTCGGGCAACCCGATGGTCGGCCCCGAAGATATCGCACGCATTCGCGCCAACTTCGGGTTCGATCAGCCCGTGATCGTGCAGTACGGAATGTGGCTCAAGCGCGTGCTCATGCACGGCGACTTCGGGCACTCGTACGTCACCGGCGAACCGGTGATCGAGATGATCTGGCAGCGACTGCCCGCCACCCTCGAGCTCATGGGCGCGGCGTTCTTGCTCGCGTTTCTGTTCGGGCTCTCGGGCGGTATCGTCGCGGCGCTCAAGCGCTACACCAAGTTCGATTCGGTGATCATGATGGTGACGCTGTTCGGCATCTCGATTCCGGTGTTCTGGCTGGGGCTCATGTCGATGATGCTGTTCACGGTGAAGTGGCGGCTCCTCCCGTCGGCGGGCATGTTCGCGCTCGGCGTCCCCTTCTCGGTGCTCGACCATCTGCGCCATCTTCTGATGCCGTCGTTGGTGCTGTCGCTTCTGTTCATCGCGAGTTGGAGCCGCTACATGCGCGCGAGTCTCTCCGACGTACTGTCGATGAACTACATCAATGTTGCGCGCGCCAAGGGTGCGTCGCGCGGCTCGGTGGTATTTCGCCACGCGGTGCGCAACGCCGCTATTCCCGTGCTGACGGTGATCGCGCTCAATTTGCCCGCGCTCTTCACCGGGTCGATCATCACGGAGACGATCTTCGCGTGGCCCGGCATGGGGCGCCTGTTCTACGACGGGCTCTTGCGCCAGGACTACACGCGCCTGATGGGCATCATCTTCATCGCGTCGTCGCTCATCGCCATCCTCAACCTGATTGCGGACACGATCCATGGCCTTCTCGACCCCCGCGTTAGACTCGCCCGCTAGGCCGGGAGAACGCCGCGGCGTCGTGGTGCAGACCATGCACCCGCTGCGCGACAACTTCCGCACCACGCCCACGCGCGCGCCGCGCGGGGGGGAGCGCAACTATTTCACCTCGGTCTTGAAGCGCAGCCCGCTCGCGTACGCGGCCTTCATCGTGATGAGCTTGATCGTGCTGGGGGCAGTATTCGCGCCGCTCATGAGCCCGTACCAGAAAGACAAGATCGACCTCACCAAGCAGTACCTGGCTCCCTCGCTCGACCACCCCTTCGGCACCGACGACCTCGGGCGCGACATCTTTGTGCGCGTGATGCACGGGGGACGCATCTCGCTCGCGGTCGGTTTCATCGCGATGCTGGTCGCACTCGTGATCGGCGTCAGCGCGGGCGGTGTTGCGGGCTACTACGGCGGTTGGATCGACAGCGTGCTCATGCGCACGGTCGACTTGATGCTCGCGGTGCCGGTGTTCTTCGTGATCCTGTTCCTTTCGACGGTGGTCTCGCCGAAGGTCTCGATTCCCGCCGTGTGCCTGATGATCGGGTGCACGCAGTGGATGGAAGTTGCACGCCTGGTGCGCGCCGTCGTGATTTCGACCAAGGAGCACGAATTCGTCGACGCCGCCCGCACCATCGGTTTGCCCGACCGGCGCATCATCGTGCGTCACCTCTTGCCCCACACGATGGCGCCGGTGCTGGTCGCCATCACGCTCGGGCTCGCGCAGGCGATCATCATCGAGAGCGGCTTGTCGTTCCTGGGCTTCGGGGTGCAGCCGCCGACGCCGAGCTGGGGCGCGATGCTGCAGAACGCGCAGAGCTATTTGAGCGACTGCCCGTGGATCGCGATCTTCCCCGGGCTTATGATCTGCCTCACCGTCGTGTGCTGCAACGTGCTCGCCGACTTCCTGGGCGAAGCGATGAGTCCGGCCCACCGCGCGGGGCGCTAACCCCTCCTCGAATTCCGATTGCCGTTTGCGGGACCCGGGAGTATTCTTCCGCGTCCGAGCGCTATCTTGTTCCCAGGGAGCGGATTACGCTTCACGAGAGCGACTCGGCAGTCCATGAGCTCCACCGCACTCGTCATCGTGTTTGCCCTCGTCGCCGCCGGCGCCACCGTTGCCGGCGGGCTGGCCGCGACCGCCCCCGGCCGCTTGAGCCACCGGCGCCTGAGCCACATCATCGCCTTTGGTGCGGGGTACATCCTGGCCGCGGCCATCGTGAGCTTGCTGCCCGAAAGCATCGAGCTCGTTGCGACCGCACCCTTGTGGATCCTGGCCGGCTACGCCCTTGCGCACCTCTTCGAGCACACGTTCACGTCGCACTTTCACTTCGGCGAGGAGACCCACACCGAGCACGCCGTGGCCCCCGGGGTCAGCACCACCGCGCTGGTGGGGCTTTCCCTCCACGCTTTCTTCGACGGTGTCGCCATCTCATCGGGCTTTCTGGTCACGCCCACGCTCGGGGTCCTCATCGCCCTCGCCGTGGTGCTGCATAAGGTCCCCGAAGGCGTCACCATCTCCTCGCTGATGCTGGCGGCCGGGCGGTCGCGCAAGAGCGCGCGCCAGGCGGCCGCCCTCCTGGCGGCAACCACGCTGGCGGGGGCCGGGTTCATGTCGATCCTGGGGGAGGGGTTGAAGGGGATCGGGCTCGCCCTGTCGTGCGGGATCGCGCTCTACGTCGCCGCCACCGACCTCATGCCCGAAATCAATCAGCACCCGGAGGGACGTTACTCGTTGAGTGCCCTCACGGGGGTGCTGCTATACTTCGGGGTCCACGCCCTCATGGGGCGAGTAGGGTTGCATTGATATGGCGGGTTCGGACTACATCGTCGTTCTGATCACGGCTCCCACGATGCCGGACGCACGTCGCATCGCGCGTGTGCTGGTCGAGGAGCGCTTCGCCGCGTGCGTGAACCTCTTGCCCGAGTGCCAGAGCATTTATCGCTTGGAGGACGACGTGGTGGAAGAAGCCGAAGCGATGATGGTGGTCAAGACGGCCCGCGAGCTCTTCCCGAGGTTGGCCAAGCGGGTGACGGAGATTCACCCCTATGCGGTCCCGGAGGTAGTGGGGCTACCTTTGGTGGAAGTCGCCGAGCGCTATCGCCACTTCTTGGCCGACGGCGTCCGGCGCGACGACTAGCGCGCTAGACCAACGACGCCGTGGCTTCGACGGCCGCGTCGAAGAGGGTTCCGAACACCGCGCCGACCGTCGTAACGAGAGCGCGACCGAGCGTCGCGGCCATCTTCGCGGTCTTCCGAACGGTGTCGACCGGCGTCATTTCGGCGTCCTGGTGCTTCACGGCGTGCCCGCTGATGTGGATGACGCGGCTCATGTGGAACGCTTCGCTGGGGACGTCGACGTCGATCGTAATAGGAGCCACCGACTGCACCGTCTTGCAAACCACCTTGGTGTCGATGGTGTGCTTGGAAACCGTGCCCGCGTTGTCGACGGAATACCAGACCGCCTCTTGCTGGGCCTTGGGAGCCTTCGCGTCGGCCGACTGGGCCTTGGTTGCGTTGCAGGCATATACGAATGAATAGGCACCGATCAGGATTATCCCAGCCGATGCAGCAATCGCCGAATTCTTCATATCACCCCTCCTTGAGCACTACATACGCGGGGCCGGTGGAACCGGTTCCCGGCGATCTTTTCCGTATGCCCCTTGGACGCCGCCCGCGAGGAAAGCGTTGCACTTTTTTTGAGGTGTGTCGATGAAACTGCCCTCGTTCGGGGTGGCGTTGAGCGGTGGGACCGCCAAGTCGGTCACGCACGTAGGCGTGATCAAGGCCCTGACCGAAGCCGGCATACCCATTTCGTACGTAGCCGGAACCAGCGGCGGAAGTATCGTGGGGTCGATGTTCGCCTCGGGGATGCCGATCTCGACCATGCAGACGGTGGCGTGCACCATGAGTTGGCGCAAGCTCGTGAGCATCCGGCTGACCCGGCTCGGGTTCATTTCCAGCCAACGCATCGAAGACTTCGTCAAGGAGACCATCGGCAGCCTCCATTTCGAAGACCTCACGGTGCCGTGCGGCGTCGTCGCCACCAATTTGGTGACGGGCGATCGCAAGGTGTTCCGCACCGGGCCGGTCGCGCGCGCGGTGCGCGCGAGCTGCAGCATTCCGCAGATCTATTTGCCGGTTGAAATCGACGGCGAGTACTACGTCGACGGCGGCCTCTCGCAGTACCTCCCGGTGGAGACGGCGCAAGAGTTGGGCGCCGAGTTCGTGCTGGCGTCGCATCTCGCCCCCGTCGATCCCGCCTACCGCCGGCCGCAGAACATCCTCCAGCTCGTCGTGCAAGTGACGGGCCTGATGGCGCGCAAGAATTTTCCGGTGTCGGAAGCGAAGGCGGACTTCGTCGTGCATCCCAACGTCGACGCGTACAGCTCGTTCGATTTCGAGCACGCCGAAGAGATGGTGGAAATCGGTTACGACGCCACGCGCCGCGTGATCGCCGACCTCAAGGCGAAGTGGGAAGGCTCCGCGAGTCTGGGCCAGCGCATCGCGCGCAAGCTGACCGGAGAATAGCCGTGGCGCGCCCGATCGTGCTCCTCACCGACTACGGGAGCGACGACTTCTACGCCGGCGTCACGCGCGCCGTGCTCGCCGCCGCCTCCCCCGCGTCCCTCGTGGTCGACCTCTCGCACGACGTTCCCGCGCACGACGTCGCGCGCGCCAGTTTCGTGCTCGCGCGCTCGCTCGAGTACGCGCCGCGCGACGCGGTCGTCGTGGTCGTGGTCGACCCCGGCGTTGGTTCGGAGCGCGCCGGCATCGTGATCGAAGTCGGCGACCGCGTGCTCGTCGGCCCCGACAACGGCTTCGCGAGCGATCTCTTGTGCGCGGCCGGCGACGCGCGCTTCGCGGTCATCGACGAAACCGCCGCGCAATCGCTCACCGGGGACTCGGCGCGCGGCGCGACCTTCCACGGCCGCGACGTGTTCGCTCCGGTGGCAGCGGCGATCGCGCGCGGCACGCCGGTTGCGCAGCTCGCGCACTCCGTCGACCACGTCGTCATGCTGCGCGACGTGCCCAGCGTTTCCGTCGACGGGAACCGCGTGCGCGGGGTCGGGCGCCACATCGATCGCTTCGGGAACATCATCTCCGACATTCCGCGCCGCGTGCTCGCGCGCGTGTTCGGCGACGACTTGGGCCGCGTGCGCGTGCGCGTGGGGTCGGTCGACGCGGGGCCGCTGCGTCGCACGTACGCCGACGGCGCCCGCGGCGAGCTCGTCGCTCTGCTCGACAGCTGGGACCTGGTCGAAGTCGCGGTCAACCAGGGGCGCGCGTGCGACGCGCTGGGCGTCGCGCGGCCCGAAGACGCGCGCTTCGAGCTGTTCGCGGGGTGAGGCGGCCCGCGGCGGGGGCGTTTTTGGGGCTTCAAGGCCCCCCCCACGATGCGTTATGCTCTCCGCCCTGGAAAAAAATCGCGAGGGTCACGCCCGGCCACGGCCGCTTCGCCAAACGAAGCGGCACATTCCGATCCAGCAATTCGTCGAGTTGATGGGGTGCGCGTCCACCATCGCGCCCACAGCAGTATAGGAGAGCGGAACCGATGAAACGTGTCTTGACGACGTTGACGCTGTCGATGGCGTTGTGCGCCCTGGCGGGCGCCGCGCGCGCGCAAGTAGGGTCGCCACAGGAAGAGCAGAAGTACTTCCGCGTCCCGCACAAGTACCACATCTACCTCGAGCTCGGCGGCGCGCTGCCGTCGGAGCCGGGCGTGTTCAACGACTACTGGAATTCGTCGCTCCTGTTCGCGGTCGGTGGCGGCGTCAACGTGCTTCCCTGGCTCGACGTGAACGCGAACTACACCTACTCGTCGTGGACCAACAACTCGACCGCGTCGAAGCCCGTCATCGGATTCGTCGGTGTGCCCGACGTCGAAGGCGGTCTCATCACCACCATGACCTTCTCGGGCTCCGCCCGCTTCCTGGCCGTGCCCAACGCGCGCACCAATCCGTTCGCCGAAATGGCGATCGGGTTCTACCAAACCACCGGCGAAAACATCGTGATCGAAGGCGTGGTCGACAACTCGATGCCCGACGCGAGTGGAATGTTGCTCGCGCCCGCGATCGGTATTCAATACGCGCTCGCGGACAGTTGGAGCGCGTACGCGAAGTACGCCTACATCTTGTGCACGGGCACGAGCTTCGCGCCGGGAGATTTGCTGGCGCCGGAGGGCGGCGCGCCGCCGGTCGACGGCGAGAACGAAGTCTTCCAGACCATCACCGTTGGCATCGTGCTGCGCTTCTAGCCCGCCGCGCGCGATGACCCGGCGCCCCTCACGCATCGCATTCGTGTTCGCGGGCGCGCTCGCGCTGGCGACGCCGGCCGTCGCGGATCAACCGGCGCGCACCGGCTTCGCGGCCGGATTCGGATTGGGCGGTGGGTCGGTGTCGTGGACGTGGTCCGACGGCGATCGGCGCGCGGAAGAGTCGGGCGCGGGCAACGCCCGCCTCGCGTGGGCGCTCGGCCAGAGCACGCTCGTGGGCGTGGAGGCGTGGGCGTGGGCCAAGGACTACGAGATCGGCGCCACCCCGCAAGACATCCCGGTCGACGTGACCGTGTGGGCCGTCACCGCGGCCGTCACCTACTTTCCCGGCAACACCGGCTTCTTTCTGCGCGGCGGTCTCGGTGTGGGGGGCGGGAAGACGGACGTGACGCCGGCTCCCGGGCAGAGTGCTCCCATCACCAGCGAGTCCGCCACCGGGGCGTCGCTTCTCGGTGCGATGGGCTACGAATTCGGGCTCACGTCGCGCATGGCGCTCGGCGCCGCGGCCCACGCCGTCTACATCGGCATCGACACGGGTTCCTTCGACAACGTGCTCGGCTACGGTCTCACGGCCCAGCTCGATTGGTATTGGTAACGGGGAGCGCGCGGCACGGGTCGTGCTAGCATCCCATTCGAGGTATCCAACATGGCCAGCGAAAACGGCAAACCCGCCCCGACCGGCGTCATCACGATCGAGCGCCACATTCTGATGGAGCAGGAAAGGTTCCCCGATTCGTCGGGGGCGCTCACCAATCTGCTCTACGACCTCGCGCTCGCCGGCAAGCTGATCGCGAGCCGCACGCAGCGCGCGGGCCTCGCCGACATCCTCGGCTCCGCCGGACACGAAAACGTGCAGGGCGAAGAAGTGCAGAAGCTCGACGTGTACGCCCAGCGCACCATCTACCAGCTCAACGACCACACCGGTCGCTTGTGCTGCATGGCGTCCGAAGAGTCGAAGGACATCATCCCGATTCCGGAGTCGTATCCCAACGGCGACTACGTGCTCGTGTTCGACCCGCTCGACGGGTCGACCAACATCGACTTCAATGTTGCGGTCGGAACCATCTTCGCGATCTTCCGGCGCCGCTCGAAGTCGGGGCCCGGGCGCATGGAAGACGTCCTGCAGAGCGGGCGCGAGATCGTCGCGGGCGGATACTTGGTGTACGGATCCAGCACCATGCTCGTGTACACGACCGGCCACGGCGTCAACGGCTTCACGCTCGACCCCTCGATCGGAGAATTCCTGCTGTCGCACCCGAACGTGCGTATTCCGCAGCAAGCGAAGTACTACAGCGTCAACCAGGGCTACGAGAAGTATTGGACCGAAGGCGTGCGCCGCTACACGCGCTGGCTGCAGGGCGAAGAAGGAAACTCGAAGTCACTTTCGCTGCGCTACATTGGGTCGATGGTGGCCGACGTGCACCGCACGCTCTTTGGCGGCGGCGTGTTCTATTATCCCGCGGATACTAAGGACCCCAAGAAGCCGGTCGGCAAGCTGCGACTCCTCTACGAAGCCGTCCCGATGGCGTACGTGATCGAACAGGCGGGCGGCTACGGCTCGACCGGGCGCGGTCCCATTCTCGACGTACAGCCCGAAGCCCTCCACCAGCGCACGCCGGTCTTCGTCGGCAACCGCGACATCGTCCACAAAGCGGAAGAGTTCATCGCGAAGTTCGATCGCTGACGCGTCACGGCGGAGCGATGGCTCGCTCTCCGCTCACAAATGCTCACGCGAGACATTTGGTATCGCGCTCGCAGTTCGCGTTCGAGCGACCATCGCTCCGCCGCTCCGCCGGAGGCTGCTAGCGAACGAACTGCACGACGAAGTGCTCGGGGTTGAGCGGCTCG
>CAZLLI010000062.1:0-16269 GCA_964560355.1 uncultured bacterium
ACACGTCGACGGCACCTTCGCGGCGCGCGTCGACTACGAGGCGGGCGTCGCCAACGAAACCTCGATCGCGGTGGCCGACGCCAACAACGACGGCATCATGGACGTGTTCCTCGGCAACTACGGGAGCCCGCGCAACGTCACCGTGCTGCTCGGCAACGGCAACGGCGCGCTGGTCGCGCAAACGCCGGTGCCGACCACGGGACAGCCGTGGATGCTGGCGGTGGGCGACCTCGACCGCGACGGCAACGTCGACGTGTTCTCCGCCAACTCGAGCGGCAACGGCATTGCGATCCACCGCGGCAACGGCGCGGGCGGGCTCGCCGCCGCCGCCACGCTCGCGACCGGGGACTTTCCGCTCGCGATCGACGCCGGCGACTTGGACGGCGACGGCGACCTCGAGGTGGTCTCGAGCGACTACGCGTCGGGCACGTGGACCATCTGGGAGAACAACGGCAGCGGGACGTTCGTGAGCCCGCGCACGCTGTTCGCGAGTTCGGCCGGCTCGTGCGCGACGTTGCACGACCGCGACAACGACGGCGACCTCGACTTCACCGGCATCGACGAGGTGGACGACTGGATCTACCTGTTCAAGAACAACCCCGCGCCGACCGCCGTGCCCGCGGCGTCCTTGGCGGCGACGCTCGCGCAGAACCACCCCAACCCCTTCAACCCCGCGACCACGATCCGCTTCACGCTCGCGCGGCGCACGCGCGCGTCGCTCGCGGTGTACGACGCGCGCGGCGCGTTCGTCGCCGGGCTCGCCGAGGGCGTGTTCGACGCCGGCCCGCACGACGTGCGCTGGAACGGCGTCGACGCCGACGGACGCGCGGTCGCGTCGGGCGTTTACTTCTACCGCCTCCAGTCCGACGGAGTCGACCTCTCGCGCAAGATGCTGCTTCTCAAGTAACGCGCGGGCCGCTACTCTCACCCGCGTGAGGAGTCTCTGGGACGATAACGAAGCTCGCGCCTTTGCTTCCGACGCGCTCGCGCTGCGCGTGTACACGTCGCGACTGATCGGGCGCGAAACCTCGCTCGTCCTGCACGGCGGCGGCAACACGTCGGTCAAGGCCAAGGCGTCCGACCTCTTCGGCGACGAGCACGACGCGGTGTGGGTGAAGGGGAGCGGGTGGGACCTCGCGACTATCGAGCGCGGGGGCTTCGCGCCGCTCCGTCTCGACGTCGTGCGCCGCATGGCCGACCTGCCGTCTCTCTCCGACTCGCGCATGATGGAGATGCTGCGCGCGGCGCTGCTCGACCCCAACGCGCCCAACCCGTCGGTCGAAGCCATCCTGCACGCGGTGATTCCGTTCGCCTTCGTCGACCACACCCACGCCGACGCCGTCGTCACCATCACCAACACCCCGAAAGGCGTCGAGCGCATCGGCGAGATCTACGGCAATCGCATCTTCATCGTGCCGTACGTGATGCCGGGGTTCATCCTGGCGCGCGAGGTGTACGGCATGACCAAGGACATCGACTGGGCCGAGGTCGAAGGCATCATTCTCTTGAACCACGGCGTGTTCACCTTCGGCGACGACGCGCGCACGAGCTACGAGCGCATGATCCAAGTCGTCACCGAGGCGGAAGACTATCTCGATCTCAACGCGCCGCTCGCTTCCGACGACGAGGACGGCGCCGACGCCGCCGCACTCGCGCGCGGCGACCTGGTCGAGCTCGCGCGTATCCGGCGCGCGGTGTCGAAGAGCGCGGGCGCTCCGCTGGTGGCACTCCACGACGGGAATCCGCTCCACGTGGCGTTTTCGTCGCGCGCCGACGTGGCAGAGGTCGCGGCGCGCGGTCCGCTCACGCCCGACCACGTGATCCGCACCAAGCGCACGGCGTTGGTGGCGGGCAAGGACGTCGTCGCGGGCGTGGAGCAGTACGCCAAGGAATACCGCGCGTACGTCGACCGCAATAAGGAAGACGCGTTGACCGCGCTCGACCCCGCGCCGCGCTGGGCGGTGTGGCCGCACCGCGGCACCGTCGCCCTTGGGCGCACGCTCGCCGACGCCGGCATCGCGCGCGACATCGTCGCGCACACGGTGCCCGCGATCGCGCGCGCGGAATTGCTGGGGGGGTGGAAGGCGCTCCCCGAGGACGACGTCTTCGACGTCGAGTATTGGGAATTGGAGCAGGCCAAGCTCAAGCGCGCGCCGGCGCCCGCCGAATACGCGGGGCGCGTCGCGCTGGTGACCGGGGCCGCGAGCGGGATCGGGCGCGCCACCGTCGACGCGTTCCTGAAGGCGGGCGCGTGCGTCGCCGCGCTCGACGTCGACGACAAGGTGCTCTCGCTGTGGAGCGACGCGCGCGTCGCCCCCTTCGTGTGCGACGTCACCGTCGCATCCGCGCTCGACTACGCGGTCGAAAGCACCGTGCGCCGCTTCGGGGGCGTCGACGCGGTGGTGAGCAACGCCGGCACCTTCCCCAAGTCGGCGCACATCGTCGACCTTGGCGACGAGTTGTGGAAGAAGAGCCTCGCCGTCAACCTCGACGCGCACCGCCTGCTCTTGCAGAAGACGATCCCGTTTCTGGAGGCCGGCCTCGACCCCGCGGTCGTGTTCGTGGCCTCGAAGAACGTGCCCGCGCCGGGGAAGGGCGCCGCCGCCTACTCGGTGGCGAAGGCGGGGCTCACCCAGCTCGCGCGCGTCGCGGCGCTCGAGCTCGCGGCGGCCGGGATCCGCGTGAACGTGCTGCACCCCAACGACGTGTTCGACACCGCGATTTGGACCCCGGAGGTGCTGGCCGCGCGCGCCAAGGAGTACGGCATGGATGTCGAGGCGTATAAGAGGAAGAATCTGCTGCGGCGCGAGGTGACGTCGGGCGACGTCGCGGCGCTCGCGGTGGCGCTTTGTGGGCGCTTGTTCGCGGCCACCACGGGGGCCCAGATTCCCGTCGACGGAGGGAACGACCGCGTGGTGTAGCACGGTTCCTTGCCCCGGTCCTTGCACGGACGTTAGCTTCGAGGGATCATGCGGACTCGAATCGTCATCCTGCTCGTCACCGCTCTCGCGCTCTTCGCGTCCGCGTCGATCGCGGGCGACCTTCCGATCTGCGACGCGTGCGGCAAGCCCATCAAGGAAGACGCGTTCCAAACCCAGGGACGCATGTACCACCCCGACTGCTTCGTGTGCGAGATTTGCCGGCGCCCCATCACCGGCACCTACACCGAGCAGAAGGGAAAGGTCTATCACTCGGATTGCTTCTTCGACCGCGTCGCGCTCAAGTGCTCGCTGTGCGGCGAGGTGCTGCGCGGCGAATACCTGCAGGACTACTGGGGCAACTCCTATTGCAAGCGCCACGACGGCGAAGCCCCCATGTGCGACTCGTGCGGGCGCTTCGTGTCGGAAAAGCTCACCGGCGGGGGCACGCGCTACGACGACGGCCGCTTCATCTGCAACATCTGCAAGCCCGAGTCGATGACCGACGTCGACGACATCCTCGAGATCGTGTACGAAGTCGCGCAGCACATGAAGTCGTTCGGCATGAACGTCGACTACAACGGCGTGCGCATTCACCTGATCGGCCGCGACAAGATGCAGACGCTGTCGGGCCACCACTCGAATGGGCTGCGCGGCTTCACCGATTACCGCGAAGACTGGCGCGTGTTCGGGAAGTCGCAGAACCGCAAGATGGACGTGTATCTGTTGTACGGCATGCCGCGCATGGAGATCATCAACACGGTCGCGCACGAGCTCGGGCACGTGTGGCAGTTCAACCACGGGCGCTTCAAGAACGAGCGCGAGTGGTCGGAGGGGAGCTGCAACTACGCCGCCTACCTCGTGCTCGGGCGCTACCCGGGTCGCGAGAGCTCGTTCTTCCGCACCAGCCTGGCGCGCGACGTCGACCCCGTGTACGGCGACGGCTTTCGACGCGTGAAAACGCTCGCCGAAGCGGAAGGCAACAAGGCCTGGCTCCGCTACCTGTCGAAGACCCCCGACTTCCCCACGGGCTACTGATCGCCGCTTGAGACGCCGCGCGCCGCGCGGTAAAATGGAGTCGCGCCCGCGCCGGGCGCTCGACATTCGGTGGAAGCATGCTGGCCGCACGCGCTTCTGCGTTGGAGGCAGCATGAAATTCGATCCCGCCTCGGCCATCCAGGACTTCCTCGTGTTTGGTGAGTTCGGCGACGTCAACCCGTCCATCTGCGATTCGTCCACCTACACCTTCCTGAGCGTCGGGAAGATGGAGGAGGCCTTCGAGCACGACCTCGAAGGGTGCTTCCTCTATTCGCGCCACTGGAACCCCACCAACAAGTACCTGTCCGACGCGCTCGCGCGCATGGAAGACGGCGAGGCCGCGCAGGTCGTGTCGTCGGGGATGGCGGCGGTGAGCGGCACCCTCCTGCAGCTGTGTTCGGCGGGCGACGAAATCGTGTCGAGCCGCACCGTGTATGGCGGCACCTACGCGCTGCTCGCGAATTTTCTGCCGCGCTTCGGCATCACGACACGCTTCGTGAATCTGGCCGACGAGTCCGCGCTGCGCGCGGCGCTCACGCCCAGGACGCGCGTGGTTTACTGCGAGAGCGTGAGCAACCCGCTGCTCGAAGTGGCCGACATTCCGGCGCTCGCCGCGATGGCGAAGTCGCACGGCGCGCTCCTGGTGGTGGACAACACCTTCAGTCCGCTGATCCTGTCGCCGCTGCGCCACGGCGCCGACGTCGTCATCCACAGCATGACCAAGTTCATCAACGGCACCAGCGACTGCGTGGCCGGCTGCGTGGTGTCGTCGAACGATATCGTCGCGCGCTTGAACGACGTCAACCAGGGGACGAGCATGCTCTTGGGCCCGGTGCTGGACAGCATCCGCGCCGCCAGCATCCTGAAGAACCTGCACGGGCTCCACATTCGTATGGCGCGCCACAGCGCCAACGCGATGGCGCTGGCGCGGCACTTCGACGAAGCGGGGCTGGTCGTGCACTACCCGGGGCTGCCGCGCCACCCGCAGCACGAATTGATGTCGCGACTGATGAACGACGGTTTCGGCTTCGGCGGCATCGTCGCGGTCGACGTCGGCGACCGGGCGACCGCCGACCTCCTCATGCTGCGCATGCAGGAGGCGCGCGTGGGCTACTTGGCCGTGAGCCTGGGCTATTTCAAGACGCTCTTCAGCGCGCCCGGCCACAGCACGTCGTCGGAGATCCCGGAAGCGGAACGGCGGCGCATGGGCATGACCGACGGCCTGATTCGCTTCTCGGTCGGCCTCGACAACGACATCGAGCGCTCGTGGCAAACCATCCGCGGGTGTCTCGAGGGGTTGGGCGTGCTCGGGCACACGCGCGCGTAGGCGCGCGGCGATCCAGTTGACGCTTGCGGCGGGGTCGGCATAGGCTCGGCCGATGGATTCGCTCGAACAGCTCAAACTGTCGCTGTCGGACCGCTACACCATCGAGCGCAAGATCGGCGCGGGAGGAATGGCCGACGTCTACCTCGCGCACGACGTGCGCCACAACCGCAAGGTCGCGATCAAGGTCATGCACCGCGACCTCGCGATGCGCGTCGGCGTCGACCGCTTCCTGCGCGAGATCGAAACCACCGCCAAGCTCCAGCACCCGCACATTCTGCCGCTCTTCGACTCGGGCCGCGTCGAGGGCACCGTGTTCTACGTGATGCCGTACGTCGAGGGCGAATCGCTGCGCAAGCGCTTGCAGCGCGAGAAGCAGCTCCCGGTCGACGACGCGGTTCGCATCACCACCGAGATCGCGTCCGGTTTGGATTACGCCCACCGGCACGGCATCATCCACCGCGACATCAAGCCCGACAACGTGCTGTTCCAGGACGGCCAGGCGGTGGTGGCGGACTTCGGACTCGCGCTCCCGCAGCGCGCGAACGACGTCGACACGCGCATGACCAAGGAAGGCGTGAGCGTCGGGACCCCGCACTACATGAGTCCCGAGCAAGCGTCGGGGCAGCAGGACGTCGACCCGCGCACCGACATCTACGCGCTCGGCGTCGTGCTGTACGAGATGCTGGCGGGGCAGCCGCCCTTCACCGGCGCCACCGTGCAGTCGGTGTTCAAGAAGGTGCTCTCGGAAGAACCGCGGCCGCTCGTCGAGCAGCGCAGGTCGATCCCGCTCTTCGTCGACGCCGCGGTCGCGCGCGCGCTCGAGAAACTCCCCGCCGACCGCTGGCAGTCCGCGGCGCAGTTCGCCGACGCGCTCACCGGCGCGGGCGCGCGCGTCGCGCGCAGGTCGGCGTCGTCGCGGTGGCCGTGGACGGTGGTGGCGCTGCTCGCCGTCGCGCTGGCGTGGACGGGCTACCGCGGCACGCGCCGCGAAGCGCCGGTGCGCTCGCCGATACGCTTCGGCGTCGACTTCGACCCCGGCGTGCAGCCGAGCTTCACGCCCATCGTGCGCTTGAGCGCCGACGGCACCCAGGTGTTCGTCTCCGCGATGGTCGACCGCCGCGAAGAAGTGCTTCGTCACAGCCTCGATCGCCTGGGGATGGAAGTGATCCGCGGCGCGGGTCAAGGCGACCAGGGTACCGAGAACAGCCGACCCTTCGTCTCGCCCGACGGAAGATGGGTGGCGTACGCGCGCCAGAAGAAACTCTGGAAGGTCCCGGTCGAAGGGGGCGCCGCGATCGAGCTGGGTCCCGCCGACTGGGCGGGCGGGAGCTGGGGGAAGAACGGCAAGCTCGTGTACACGCGCGCGTACAACACGGGGCTGTGGATGGTGAGCGAAACCGGCGGCGACGCGCACATGCTCACGACACCCGACAGCACCAAGGCGGAGCTCGGACACTGGTGGCCGCAGCTTCTGCCCGACGGCGAGCACATCATCTTCACCGCGTACCGCACGCCGGTGGAGAACGCCACCCTCGAAGTACTCACCATCAAGACCGGCGCGCGCAAGGTGGTCCTAACCGGTGGGTGCTACGGCTTCTACGTTCCCACCGGGCACCTGATCTACGCGGTGGGCGAAACCATCCGCGCGGTGCCCTTCGACCTCGGACGCTTCGAAGTGACGGGTGGCGCGCTCCCGGTGGTGGAGGGTGTCGCGATGAACCTGACCGACGGCGCCGCCGCCTTCGACGTGTCGGAGAACGGAACCCTCGCATATCTCCCGGTCGAGTCGTACATCACCGACACCGACGTCGTCTTCGTCGACCGCGACGGGCGCGAGACGCCCGCGCTCCCGACGCGCGACCGCTTCAACAACCCGCGTCTTTCGCCGGACGGCAAGTACGTCGCGGTCGACATTCGCTCCGCGAATTCGGCCGGCGACATCTGGGTGTTCGAAGTCGGACGTTCGGGTGGGACCCGGATCACCTCCGGGGGCGGGCGCGAGTTCGGCGCCGAGTGGACCCCCGACGGGCGCGAGCTCGTCTACAGCAACGAGGATCCGTTTTACCATCTGTATCGCCGCGCCGCCGACGCCAGCCGCCCCGCGCAAATGCTGCTCGGCAATCCGTTCGATCACTACACCGGTGCGGTGTCGCGCGACGGGAAACTTTTTGCCTTCGTGCTCGCGACGCCCGGCGGCGAATTGTGGACGGTTCCGCTCCAAGGCGAAGCGAAGGCAACGCGCTACTACGCGAATGGATTCAATCTCGGTCACCCGACCCTCTCGCCCGACGGCCGCTGGATGGCGTACGACTCCGACGAGTCGGGACGCGTCGACGTGTTCATCCAGTCGTTCCCCGACCCCGCGCGCAAGCGCGTGAAAGTGTCGCCCGACCACGGCTCCGAACCCATGTGGACAGAGGGCGGTCGCGAGCTCGTGTTCCGCGAGGGCAATCGTGTGATGGCGGCGAGCATCGACCTCGCGACGGGGGAGAGCGGCACGCCGCGGCTGTTGTTCTCCGGCCCCTACCCCGACAACCCCGGCTGGACGCGACCGCGCAGCTACGACGTCACCCCCGACGGCCAGCGCTTCCTCATGACCAAGCAGCCCGAGTCGCGCCCGCGCGTCGTCGTGGTCGTGAACTGGTTCGACGAATTGCGCGCCAAGGTGCCGCGCTGACGATTCGGCGCACTTGTGCTACCATGCCGCGGGCCCGGTCCTCCTGGGCCGAGCCCCCAATGTTCCCAACCGAAAGGAATTGAATGAGCAAGCGGCGGGTCGTCCTGTTGCCCGGAGACGGGATCGGTCCCGAGGTGGTCGACGTCGCGCGTCGCGTGGTCGAAGCCTCCGGCCCCGAGATCGAATGGGTCCCGATGGAGATCGGCGCGGTCGCCTTCGACAAGTACGGCGACGCGCTGCCGACCGACGTGCTGGACGAGATTCGCCGCTGCGGCGTCGCGCTCAAGGGTCCCACCACCACGCCCATCGCGAAGGGACACATCTCCGCCAACGTGCGCTTGCGCAAGGAGCTCGCGCTCTTCGCCAACGTGCGCCCGGTGAAGACGGTGCCGGGGCTGGAGACGCCGTACGGCGACACCGACCTCGTCATCGTGCGCGAGAACACCGAGAGCCTGTACGCGGGGCTCGAGAACGAAGTGGCACCCGGCGTGGTGACGTCGATCAAGGTCATCACCGAAACCGCGAGCCGGCGCATCGCCAAGTTCGCGTTCGAGTACGCGGTGCAGTGGGAGCGCAAGCGCGTGACCGCGGTGCACAAGGCGAACATCATGAAGAAGGCCGACGGGCTCTTCCTCGAGTGCGCGCGCCAGGAGTCGAAGGCGTACGCGGGACGCATCCAGTTCGACGACGTCCTGGTCGACGCGCTGGCCATGAAGCTGGTGACGAAGCCCTCGCAGTTCGACGTGCTCCTGCTCGAAAACCTCTACGGCGACATCGTGAGCGACTTGGCGGCGGGCTTGATCGGCGGCTTGGGGCTCGCGCCCGGCGCCAACTACGGCCCCGATTGCGCGGTGTTCGAAGCCATCCACGGCTCCGCGCCCGACATCGCGGGCAAGGGCATCGCGAACCCGATCGCGATGGTTCTCTCGGCCGCCATGATGTGCCACCACTTGGGTGACCACGAATCGTACGCGCGCATTCGAAGATCGGTGCGCACCATCACGACCGAGCACCGCGAGCTCCTGACGCCCGACTTGGGCGGCAAGGGGACGACGCGCGCGCTCGGCGACGCCATCGTGAACGAAGTGGGACGCCGGCGCAGCGAGCCGGTCGACGCGTAGCATGATCATCAAGCCCAAGATTCGCGGATTCGTGTGCATCACCACCCACCCGGTCGGTTGCGACGCCAACGTGCGCGCCCAGATCGACGTCGTGCGCAAGCGGCCGAAGCTCGCGCACGGACCCAAGCGCGTGCTCGTGATCGGCGCGTCGACCGGATACGGTCTCGCGTCGCGCATCGCAGCCGCGTTCGGGAGCGGCGCCGACACCGTGGGCGTGTTCTTGGAGCGCGAGCCGGCTGAAAACCGGCCGGCCACGGCCGGTTGGTACAACTCGGCCGCGTTTGAAAAGCATGCTCATAACGCGGGGCTGAAAGCGAAGAGTCTCAACGTCGATGCCTACTCGCAGGACGGCAAGGAAAAGACGATCGCAGCTCTGCGCGACATCGGCCCCGTGGACTTGGTGGTGTACAGCCTGGCGTCGCCGCGCCGTACGCTCGCCAGCGGCGAAGCGGCCAAGTCGGTTCTGAAGCCGATCGGCGCCGCGTACCACGGCAAGACCGTCGACACCGACAAGGCGCTCGTCACCGACGTCACCATCGAGCCCGCGAACGCGCAGGAGGTCGCCGATACCGTCACCGTGATGGGCGGCGACGACTGGGAGTCGTGGATGGACGCGCTCGCGGGTGCCAAGCTCCTCGCGGACGGGTGCAAGAGCGTCGCGTACACCTACGTGGGTCCCAAGCTCACGTGGCCCATCTATCGCGACGGCACCATCGGCAAGGCCAAAGAAGACTTGGAGCGCGCGGGCCGCGCCATCGACGACCGCTTGCGCGCGAAGGGCGGAGCCGCGTACGTCGCCGTGATGAAAGCGGTGGTCACGCAAGCGAGCTCCGCGATTCCGGTGGTGCCGCTGTACATTTCGCTCTTGTTCAAGATCATGAAGGCGAAGGGCATCCACGAGGGCTGCATCGAGCAAGCGCAGCGTATGTACGAAACGTTGCTGTATTCGAGCACGACTCCCGCGGTCGACACGCACGGACGTTTGCGCCTCGACGACTGGGAGATGCGCGACGACGTGCAGGCCGAAGTCGACCGCACGTGGCCGCGCCTTGCCACCGAGAACCTGCACGAGCTCACCGATTTCAAAGGCTACCAAGACGAGTTCTTGCGCTTGTTCGGCTTCGGAATCGCGGGCGTCGACTACGAGGCCGACGTGAACCCCGTGGTCCCGTTCGACGTTCTCTCATAACACGACATGGCCGCGCTCGATCATTTGTTCGCGAACAACCAGGCGTGGGCCGCGCGCCAGATCGAGCGCGAGCCGAAGTTCTTCGCCCGGCTCGCGGCGCAGCAAGCGCCCGAGTACCTGTGGATCGGCTGCTCCGACAGCCGCGTGCCCGCCAACGAGATCGTCGGCCTGCTGCCGGGCGAGTTGTTCGTGCATCGAAATGTCGCCAACGTGGTCGTTCACACCGACCTCAATTGTCTCTCGGTGCTCCAATTCGCGGTCGACGTGCTGCGCGTCAAGCACGTGATCGTGTGCGGGCACTACGGGTGCGGCGGCGTGCGCGCGGCCCTCGGCGCCGACCGCCTGGGGCTCATCGACAACTGGCTGCGCCACGTGCAGGACGTGCGCGAGCGCCACGCGTCGCTGCTCTCCGGCGTACAGGACGGCGACGCGCGCGTCGACCGTTTGTGCGAGCTCAACGTGATCGACCAGGTGCGCCACGTATGCGAGACCACCATCGTGCAGGATGCGTGGACGCGCGGGCAGGACCTCACGATTCACGGGTGGATCTACGGGCTCACCGACGGGCGCCTGCGCGACCTCAAGCTCTCGGTGACATCGCTCTCGTCGCTCGCGACGCTGTACACGGGCGCGCTGCGCTCCCTGCGCTAGCTCACGCGAACAAGTCTCCTTGCGCACGCGGCCCGACGGGGCGCCGAAAGGCCGCCGTCGACGGCGCGGGGCCTCGCTCGGCGAGCCCGTACTTCTTGCGGCTCGCGTCGAACAGCGCTCCGATTTGCTCCGCGAAGATTCCCGTCCCGCTCATGCGGGTTCCGAATTGCGACTGGTACAACGCGCCGTCGCGGAGCGCGCGCACGCGCGCGAGGACCTTGTCCCTGCGATCGGGATAGTGCGCCGCCAGCCACTCCTCGAAGATCGACTTCACGCCGTGGGGAAGCCGCAGCACGACGTAGCCGGCCGACGTCGCGCCCGCGCGCGCGGCCGCTTCCACCACGCGCGGAACCTCCTCGTCGGTGAGGCCGGGGACGACGGGGGCCATGAGCACACCGACCGGGACGCCGGAGCGCGCGAGGGTCGCGATGGCGTCGAGGCGGCGTTCGGGCGACGACGTGCGCGGCTCCATGGTGCGCGCGAGCGCGGCGTCGAGCGTGGTCACCGAGACCACCACGCGCACGGCGTCGTGCTCCGCGAGCGCCGCGAACAAATCGACGTCGCGCGTCACCAGATGATTCTTGGTGATCACGATGAGCGGGTTACGGAACTCGGCCAGCACTTCGACGACGCCGCGCGTGACGCGCAGCCGTCGTTCGATGGGCTGGTACGCGTCGGTGACGCCCGAGAGCGCGAGCGGTGTGGGCCGCCACGCGCGCGACATGAGCTTCTTGCGCAGGAGCGCCGGCGCCTCTTGCTTCACGAAGATCTTGGTTTCGAAATCGAGCCCCGCGGAAAGTCCGAGAAACTCGTGCGTGGGGCGCGCGTAACAGTAGGCACAACCATGTTCGCAACCCCGGTACGGATTGATGCTCGCCTCGAAGCCGACGTCGGGGCTTTCGTTACGCGCGACGATCGACGCGGTGTCGTCGCGGTAGAACTCGGTGCGCGGATGGGGCGTTTCGTCGGCGAATTCGTCGCGCTGGACGACGTCGGGGTCCGCGTCGTCGTACGCGAGGCGCTCGAAGCGACCGCTTGGGTTCGACGTGCTGCCGCGGCCGCGCGGCGGACGATACTCGAAGTTCTTCTCCATTGACGCCTCCGAACGGGTAGTGTAGGCCAACCGTCTATGTCGTTGAGAAAAGATATCGCCGCCATGCCCCGGACCATTTGGGTGCTGTTCGTCGGCACCCTCATCAACCGGTTCGGGAGCTTCGTGTTCGTGTTCCTGGCCGTGTATCTCACCGGCAAGGGGTACACGGCGCCGCAGGCGGGGCTCGCGATCGGCGCCTACGGCATCGGCGCCATCTGCGCGTCGCTGGTGGGCGGTTGGCTCGCCGACCACCTGGGGCGCCGCAACACCATCGTGCTCTCGATGGTGCTCTCGGCGGGCGTGATGATGGGGCTCTCGCAGGCCGACGCCTACCCGCTCCTCATGTCGCTCACCATCCTGGCCGGTTTCTGCGCCGAGATGTACCGGCCCGCCGCCACCGCGCTCATCGCCGACGTCACCACACCCGCGCAGCGCGTGACCGCGTACGCGCTCTACCGGCTCGCCATCAACGCCGGCTTCGCGATCGGGCCCGCGGTGGGCGGGTTGATGGCGCACAAGTCGTTCTTCCTTTTGTTCGTGGGCGACGCCACCACGTCGCTCGTGTACGCGTGCATCGCGATCGCGGCGCTCCCCAATCGCGTGGTCGCGCACCACGCGACGCAGAGCGGGAAGAGCGCGCTGCGCGCGATCGTGCACGACTCGAGCTTCCTCATGTTCCTCGCGTCGACCATGGCGGCGTCGATGGTGTTCATGCAGCACGTGTCGAGCTACCCGCTGTGGATCACGTCGCTGGGGTATTCGAGCAGCGTGTTCGGCCTCTTGATCTCGCTCAACGGCGTCATCATCTGCCTGACCGAGTTGCCGCTGACCACGGTGACGCGACGCCTCCCGGCGCGGCGCGTGATGGTGATCGGGATGCTGGTGTTCGGGGCCGGCTTCGCGCTGACGGGGCTGGTGCGGACGATTCCGCTGCTGGCGTGCACGGTGGTGGTGTGGACCATCGGCGAGATGTTCTACTTCCCGATGGCGGCGGCGCACGTCGCCAACATTTCGCCGCCCGACATGCGCGGGCGCTACCAAGGCGCGTGGGGAATCTCGTGGGGCTTGGGCGCAGTGCTCGGTCCCGCGCTCGGCACGGCGCTCTTCGCGCACGAACCGCGAGCGGTGTGGGCGGTGTGCGGAGCGATCGCGGTGGTGGGGGCGGCTCTGTTGCTGCCGGCGACGCGCGCTCTCTCAACCCTGGCCGAGAATCGTGACCACCACGCGGCGTGATCCCCCGCGGTCGCGGTGTTCCCCCAAATAGAGTCCCTGCCAGGTGCCGAGCTTCAAGCGCCCGTCCGCGACGGGGACGCTCACCCCGGTTCCGATCAGCGCCGCCTTGATGTGCGCGGGCATGTCGTCCGGGCCTTCGACGGTGTGCTGGTAGTGGGGTGCGTTCTCCGGCGCGAGCTCGTGGAAACTCTTCTCCAAGTCGGTGCGCACGGTGGGGTCGGCGTTCTCGTTGATGCACAACGACGCCGACGTGTGCAGGATGAAGAAGTGCGCGACGCCGACACGAATGCGCGCGAGCTCGGGGAGCGCGCGCACGACTTCGTCGGTTACCAAGTGGAAGCCGCGCGCCTTGGGCGCGAGCGCGATCTCCTTCTGAATCCACTCCACGCGCGAAGCCTAGCACGCGGCCGCGCCGGCGACCCAGTGCTATAATCGACGCGATGACGCACGACCATCGCTTCATCGCGCACCGCCGCGACGAGTGGTACGCGCTCGCGCGGAGCGCGTCGCTCCGCGACCGCCCGCTCTCCGCGATGCTGTTTGGAACGCCGGTGGTGCTGTGCCGCTTGGGCGGCGAAGCGACTGCTTTGGTCGACCGCTGTCCGCATCGCAACGTTCCGCTGTCGCTCGGACGCGTGCGCGGCGACAACCTCCAGTGCGCGTACCACGGCTGGGAGTTCGACCGCGAAGGGAAGTGCCGCGCGATTCCGGGGCTCTTGGGCGACGTGAGATCGCACGAGCGCCGCGCGACGTCGTTCGCGTGCCGCGAAGCCCAGGGCTTCGTGTGGGTGTGGGGCGAGCCCGAGTCGGCGCCGACGCGCGAGCCCTATCGCTTTCCGTACGACGGCGAACGCGGGTGGACCACCGCGCGCGAAGAGCTCGAGGTGCGCGCATCGCTCCACGCCACCGCCGAAAACGCGCTCGACGTCCCCCACACCGCGTTCCTGCACGGCGGGCTCTTTCGCTCCGAGGCGCGCGCGCGCCGCGAGATCGAAGTGGTCGTGCGCCGCTTCGAAGATCGTGTGGAGGCGGAGTACGTCGGCGAGTCGCGCCCGCCCGGTATCGTCGCGAAGCTCCTCGCGCCGCGCGGCGGCGAGGTCATCCACTTCGACCGCTTCATCCTGCCGTCGGTGGCGCAGGTCGAGTACCGCTTGGGCGACGCTCGGCTGTGCATCTCCGCGGCGCTCACGCCGGTCGAGGACTACCGCACCAACTTGTTCATCGCGTTCTCGTACCGCCTTCCCATTCCCGGCTGGTTCGTGCGGCCGATCCTGCGCTCCTTCGCGATGCGCATCTTCCGCCAGGACGCTCGCATGCTCGCGCGCCAGACCGAGACGGTGGAACGCTTCGGGGAAGAGAGCTACAAATTCACCGACGTCGACGTGCTCGCGACGCAGATCTTCGACCTCCTACGCGACGGGCGCTCGCCTGCGCCGCCGGGCGCGCCGCGCGTTCTGCGCATGAAGGTGTGAGCCGCGCTCCCAAGGTTCCCCTTGACGGCGGCGCGCGTCACCCGTATCCTGTACCCCAACATCGTCCTTTTAACGGGGCCCCGCGAGGCCCAGAAGGGATCCACGAGTGACCGACACGATCTCCCCGCGCGACCGCGGGGCAGCCACTATGCAAACGCGTCGCCTTCCCGCCTTCTTCGTGGGAGGGCGTTTTTTTGTGCCCCGAAAGGGCGGCGACGGTAGCGGGGTGGAGCGATGAGCCAGCGTCCCCGCGGCAAGATGATCCTCGCCGACGGCGCGCGCTTCGAGGGATTCCTCACCGGCGCGGCCGCGCGTCCCGACTGGAACGGCCCCGCCTGGGGCGAGGTCGTCTTCAATACCTCGATGACGGGCTACCAAGAGGTCATCACCGACCCGTCCTACGCGGGACAGGTGGTCGTGATGACGTACCCGCAGATCGGCAACTACGGCGTCACCGCCGACGACAGCGAAAAGCCGACCACGGCCGCGCGCGCTCTGGTCGTGCACGATCTCCAAGAGTTCTTCTCGCCGGGGCCGGGGCGTGTGTCGCTCGAGAGCTTCATGATGGAGCAGAATCTCCCCGGCATGACCGGCGTCGACACGCGCGCGATCACCAAGCACGTGCGCGATAAAGGAGCGGTAATCGCGGCCATCGGCCGCGCGGACATGTCCGACGACGAGCTGCTCTCCCTGGCCCGCTCGAAAAAACTCGACCGCGCGGAGCGTCTGGTCGAGTCGGTTTCCGGAACGCTGAACGCGGTGCACGCGGGCGAGCGCGGTCGCGCCGCCGTGATCGACCTCGGCGTGAAAAAGAGCATCGTCGACAACGTGCGGCGCCTCGGTCTCACGACGCAGGTCTTCGACATCCACTTCCGCGCCGACGAGATCCTGAAGGGCGGCTTCGACTTCGTGGTGCTGTCGAACGGCCCTGGCGACCCCGCCGACATCCCCGACGTCGTCGCGCAGGTGAACCAGCTCATCGGTCGCATTCCGATGCTCGGCATCTGCCTCGGGCACCAGATCATCGCGCTGGCACTCGGCGCGCAGACGTACAAGCTGAAATTCGGCCACCACGGCGCCAACCAGCCCGTGGTCGACCACCGCACCGGCCTCGTGTTCATCACCAGTCAGAACCACAACTACGCGGTGAGCGACGACATCGGCGACCGCACCGGCGTCACCATCACGTACACCAACGCCAACGACGGCACGCTGGAAGGATTCGTCGACGAGCACCGCAGACTCGAGTGCGTGCAGTTCCACCCGGAAGCGTCGCCGGGACCGCACGACTGCCGCGTCATCTTCGACCGTTTCCACGAGCGCGTCCAACAATGGGGCGCGACGGGCACGGGAGGTGGCGCGCATGCCGCGTCTTGACGGAATCCAGTCGGTGATGGTGATCGGGAGCGGCCCCATCGTGATCGGGCAGGGCTGCGAGTTCGACTACTCGGGCACGCAAGCGATTCGTGCGCTGCGCGAAGAAGGCCTGCGCGTCGTCCTCATTAATAGCAATCCGGCGACGATCATGACCGACCCCGAGATGGCGGACG
>CAZLLI010000063.1:0-15898 GCA_964560355.1 uncultured bacterium
CGACGGTCCCCGAGGGCGTAGGCGGCGTGGTACTGCATCACCTTGTAGACGAGTCGTGCGGCGGTGAAGCTCGACGCGATGTCGGCGTCGTTGGGCGCGAGCTCGACGGCGTCGAAGCCGACCACGTGCTTGTGCCGGAACACGGTCTCGAGGATGTCCATCACTTCTTCCCAATACAGACCGCCCGGCTCGGGCGTGCCCACCGCGCGAATCACCTCGGGCGAGAACCCGTCGAAGTCGACGGTGAGATAGACGTCCTTGGGAAGCGCGAGGAGGTCGGCGCGCGCCTTCTTGTTCCAGTGCCGGTGCGCGCGTACGCGGTCGGTCTTCTTGAGGAGCGACCATTCTTCTTCGGCCAGCGTGCGAATGCCGACCTGCACGATGGGGCCGAACTTCATCGAGTTGCGCCCCGCGCACGCGTGGTTGTCTTCGCGGCCGTGGAATTCCTGCCGGAGATCGGCGTGGGCGTCGATCCACACGATGCCGATGGGCTTCCCTCCCTCGGGATGGAACGCCTCGATGAGCGCGGGCGTTATCGAATGCTCGCCGCCCACGAAGCCGAGGAACGCGTGTGGGTGCTTGGCGCGCAGCGCTTTCGCGGCGCGCGTGATGGAGGCGAGGTCGGTGATGGAAGGTCGCACGGTGAGGATGCCGTGGCGCGACGCGTCGACTTCGAGCACCTCGTCGAACAGCTCGACGTGGCTCGACGCCTGCACGATGGCTTCGGGCGCTTTTCCGACGCCTTGGCCGTACGTGGTGGTCTGCTCGTAGGGGACGAGCGCCAGCACGTAGCGATTCTCGTCCAGGACGATGTCGCCGGGGTCGGCCTTGTCCTCGAGGAAGCCTAGCGTCATGGGCGCGACGCGTCGGCTAGTACTTGCAGAACACGCCCGCCGCGATCACCGTCGTCCACAACCCTTCCTTGCCGATCGCGGTCTGGGTGATGTTGGTGGTGCGGACGATCTGGCGCCCGATCTTCCACTGTTCCTTGCGCTGGTTCCACGCCTTGTCGGTATCGAGGTCGATGCCGAGCGTGGTGGCGAGCATGGTGGCCGCGAGGTCCTCGGCGTAGTCGCCGGCCTGCTTCTCGTTCTGGCCGTAGGCGTGGTGCTCGGAGAGGTAGCCGTACTTCTCGTGGTCGCCCGGAATGGCGACGCCGATCGAGCACGCCGTCATGCGGAAGGCTTCGTCGGTCGACATGCGGGCGATGACGCTGAACACGACCTGGCCGGGGTGCAGCATGGCGGCTCCGCGCTGCTTGGGCACGAGCCGGCACTGGGGCGGAAAGATGCTCGACACCGTGACGAGGTTGACGTGGGCGATGCCGGCATCGCGCAACGCCAGCTCGAAGCTCGTGAGCTGCTCGCGGTGGCGCCCCATTCCCTTGGTGAGAAACATTGCCGACGGGACCAGATCCATGCTTGCTCCTCGGAATCGAGACGGGCCGCCCCGCGGCCCGTGGAAGGGTGGAAGAAAGAAAAAGTCGCGCAACATATAGGAGAATCGCGCGACGGTGTCAACCTCCCATCGCCGGGGAGGCTCGGCACAAAAAAAGGAAGGGAGACCACCGTCTCCCTTCCCCACTCAATCAGCGCTTGGCGAATGAGCCCGGATTACATCTCGGGCGTCATGCCCATCGCCGCCGCGGCCGCCTTGCGGCGGACCTTCCGGCGAACCTTGCGCTTGGCGCGACGGACCTTGCGGCGGACCTTGCGGCGGACCTTCCGCTTGGCGCGGCGAACCTTGCGACGGACCTTGCGCACCACGCGCTTCGCGCGGCGAACCTTACGTCTGGCCTTACGACGGGCTTTTCTCTTCGCTGCCATTTTTTCTACCTCCATGGATAGTAGGAGAGAAGGGAGACCCTCGTCTCCCTTCCCGTGCGAATTCGCAGCCTGGCCAGGCCGCGATCCAAGTTACGCTTTCTTCTTGGAGCGGCGCTTGGCTTTGCGCTTGGCTTTGCCCTTGGCCTTACCTTTGGCCTTGGACTTCCTCTTTGCTGCCATTGTGGTTTCCTTCCTTTTTGGGCGGAAGAATCAATCTTCCACCTCATTCAGGTCTAGACCAACCAACGTTCAACGAGTGATCCAGCAACAGCTGATTTCACCGTTGGGCGGATTTTTGCACACCGAAATACCGTGTCAACAAAAAATTGTGGTTGGTGGCAAAAATTCTTTCAAGCGACCCCTCCGTGCATCGTCGATTCGATCACTCGCGCGCACGTTTCGTCGATGATTTCTCACGCGTGTGCGAGGTGCGCGCGCATGTTCGTCGCGACTCCGCGTCGACGCGTGCGCGACGCGTCGGCACACCGCGTACGCGGCGTCGGAATGCGACGTGCGCGGTGTCGCGACGACGTCGTTCGTGCGCGCGTGCGGCGTAATTTGCGATCGTCGACGCACGCGTGTTACGTCGTGCGCGGAGGTGCGACGAACGATCGCGGGACCACGCGAGCATGCATCGTGGTCGCGTCGACGATCGAGGTTGGTACTCCGCTTCGAACGACCGCGCGCACGCGTCGACGCGGCGTCGGTCGGGGCGCGACGAGCGATTCGACGCGACACGGCGTACGAACCGGCGTCGACGAAAACGCACCCGCGAAGACCGGCGAGCACGGTCCCTCGTGCGCCGCGACGCGCCGCCGAGGGGCGCGGCGCCGCTCCTTATAGAAGAGCGCGCGAGGGACCGTCGGGCGGACCCGCCGGAGCAGGCCAACTCGTTGCCGGGCTTCGGGATGGGTGTGAGGGAGCCGGCTTGCGCCGCGTCCCCACGGTTGCGAGGCAGGGGGTGATTCTGGTAGTGTTGCGTGCCACGATTTTCGACGGATTCGGGCCGCGGATCCGGGCGGCAAAACCCAACGACACATTCCCTACCTAAACCAGAAGAGACCTTATGATTGACCAATCACACATGAACCTGTTCGAGATGTCGTCGGCGCAGTTCAAGAAGGCTGCCGACTTGATCAAGCTCAACCCGATGGTGCGCACGATCCTCTCGGAGCCGCAGAACGAGATCATCGTCAACTTCCCCGTGACGATGGACGACGGCACCCACCGCCTCTTCAAGGGCTATCGAATCCAGCACAACAATACGCACGGCCCGTACAAGGGCGGCATTCGCTTCCACGAATCGGTGAATCTCTCCGAGGTCAAGGCGCTGGCCGCTTGGATGACGTGGAAGTCGGCGCTGATGGGGATTCCGTTCGGCGGCGCGAAGGGCGGCGTGAGCTTCAACCCGCGCAACTTCTCCCCGGCCGAGCTCCAGCGCATCACGCGCCGCTTCACCTACGCCCTCGGCAACAACATCGGACCCGAGTACGACATCCCGGCCCCCGACGTCGGCACCGGGGCACGCGAGATGGTCTGGATGATGGACACCTACATGCAAATGTTCAACGCGTCGGAGCGCAACCAGACCCGTCGCGTGGTCACCGGCAAGAGCCTCATCAACGGCGGCAGCCTGGGCCGCGACAAGGCCACCGGGCAGGGCCTGGTGTTCTGCTTCGACGTGTGGTCGCAGCACACCGGCTTCCAGATCAAGGGATCGACCTTTTTCGTGCAGGGCTACGGCAACGTGGGATCGCACGCGGCGCGCATCATGCAGGACCGCGGCTCGCGCATGATGGCGGCGAGCGACCACACCGGGTCCATCGGCAACCCCGACGGCATCGACGCGCACGACCTGGCGGCGTACGTGGCCCAGAAGGGCGGCGTGAAGGGCTACCCGCGCGCGAAAGAAATCCAGCCTACGGAGTTCTATCACACCAAGGCCGACATCTTCATCCCGGCCGCACTCGAGTGCACGGTGACCATCGACAACGAGGCCCTGATTCGCGCCCAGTACGTGGTCGAGGGCGCCAACGGCCCCACCACCCCGGACGCGGAAGCGAAGCTCGCGGCCCGCGGCATCACCGTCATCCCCGACATTCTCGCCAACTCGGGCGGAGTGACGGTGAGCTACTTCGAGTGGGTGCAGAACAAGAACAGCGAGCTGTGGGACCTGGAGAAGGTCGACGAAGAGCTCAACACGATGATGACCCGCGCGACCACGGGCGTGCTCGAAGAGATGAAGGCGCGCAAGTGCGACCCGCGCACGGCCGCGATGGCACTCGCCGTCGGCCGCCTCGAGAAGATCTACATGGAGCGCGGGATCTTCCCCTGATCGATGTTGCGGGCTAGAGCGAGCCGGCGATGGCTCGCTCTTCGCTCACAAATGCTCACGCGAGATCAGCCCTGCGGCGGGACGGTCGTCCCGCCCAGGGCTTCTAATTTGGTGCGGGCGCGCGCGACCGCATCCAGCTTCCAGGTCGATTCTCCCCAATAGCCCAAGAACGCGTCGTAGCTCGCGCGGGCCGCGACTTGGTCGCCGCGCGCGAGGTCCACTTCGGCGAGGTAGAACAACGCCTGCACGAACACGACCGGGTCGCCGTGATACGGGAACTCGACGCCGTACAATCGGCGGTGCACCTCGCCGAACGCCGCGGCGGCGGATTCGGCGTTGCCGCTCTCGAAGTCCGCGTAGCCGGAGAGGAACGCGCGCCGCTCGAACGCGCCGGCCGCGACCGCGGCGGTTTCCTTCGCGTCTCCTTCCAGCATCGCGACGGCTTCGCGCTGGCGTTGCTCCCCGATCTCGACGCGCGCGGACAGCGCGGTCACGTCGACCGCGAGCCGGCGCGACCACAACAACCACTCCTTCTCGCTCGTGAATTTCGCGAGCGTCTCCGCCGCCGGGCGCGTGTGACCGCGCGCGAGCTGCACGGGCACGCTCGCGATTTGGGTGGCGATGCTGCCGGAGGCGTGGATCCAGCGCGATACCACGCGCTGGGCGGCGTCGGGCTGCCCGAGCTGGCACAGGTATTCCACCTCGCGGTACGCGAGCGATAGCCCGCGCCGCTTGGCGCCCGCCACCATCGCTTCGCGCGTCGCTTCCTCCATCGCCGCGGTCCCGGCGTCGAAGTCGCCGGAGAGAAAGTCGACGAATGCGGTGCCTTCGTAGCCGATCGATTTCAGGGTCGGCGCGTCGAACAGGAGCAGCTTCGAGTAGCTCACGCGCGCCGACTCGAAGTCGCCCGCCTCGGCGTAGAGGCACGCGCGCGTCATGATGGCGGGAATGCACTTGGGGTCGAGGTCGAGCGCGTTGTCGCAGAACTCGACCGCGGCGTCGCGGTTGCCGCGCGCGATCTCGACCTGGGCGCTCAAGACGTAGGGGAACGGCTCCTCCGCGTACATGCGCGCGAGCTCGCGGGCGGCGTCGGCCGCGCGCTCCAGGTCGCGCGCCGCCACCGCGCGGCGGATGTAGAGCTCCACCACCGGCGCGACGGTCGGGTCTTCCGACAAGAGCGGTTCCAGGTACGCCGACGCGTCGCGCAGGCGCCCGAGGTGGTAGTACGCGACCGCGAGGTGGTAGCGCGCGTCGTCGGGAGCGTCGTCGGAGCGCACCAGCGCCGCGAGCGTGGCGATCGCACTCGCGTAGTCGCGCTCGGCGTACAGCGCGCGCAGCGCGGCGACGTAGGCGGTGTCGGCGGGCACGGGCACCGTCGCGCGCGCGTGCGCGACCGCCTTCGCGAGCGCGACCTCGTCGTCGACCAGCGGGTGCGCGTAGCACTCGATGAGCGCGAGCCACGCCGCGTAGTAGGTCGAGTCCGCCGCGACCGCGCGCTCGAACAGCGTGGTCGCTTCGCGCGGGCGCCACACGTGCATGAACTCGACGCCGAGGTCGTACAGCTCGGGCGCGCCCGCGTGGTCGAGGCGCGCGAGATCGATCGACGACACCGCGGGCGCGAGCGCGTTGGGTGCGCGCGGCGCCGGCAGCGGGGCTTCGCGCGCGGGCTCGATGGAGCGCAGGAGCACGACGCTCACGACCAGGAGGAGAAACAGGAACGCGCCGTAGGCGAGCGTCCTCATGCGGATCGCTTCGCGATCTCGCGGAGCACGTCGGCGAGTCGCATCGTCTCCGGCCCCGCCTGGGCGGCGTGGCAGCGGCGCGCGAGCGCGAGCGACGTCTCGTGGTAGGGCGTCGCCACGCCGTGGCTCTTGCCGAGCGCGATGACGGGCCCGTGGATGGAGTCGGCCTCGATGTGCGCGCGCTTCAGATACAAGTCCTGCCACACCGAGTTGTGCAGCTTGACGCCGTGCTCGTTGCGGCGCGCGCGCGGGCGCTTGATTTCCGCCATCATTTCCTCGATCGACGGGTCCTTGCCGTCGCCCGAGCGCGCCTTGATCTTGGCCGCCTTGAACACGCGGCGGGTCTCGTCGAGGATCGCCACCTTGAGGTCGAAGAACTCGTTCTCGTCCTGGTCGCGCGGGTCGATCACGGCGTGGAACACGCTCTGCGCGTTGACCGCGAGCTTGAGCCACTTGTCGTCGACGATGGACTTGGAAGCGGAGGTGTCGAAGCCGGCGTCGCGCAGCGCGGCGACGAGCTCGCCGACGGTGTCGTCGACGCCCTTGGGGTGCACGCCCACCACGACGCGGCCGGGGGCGTGGAACGACGCGTGCCCGGGTTGCACCATCGAGCACGTCATGCGTACGACGGCGCCGTACACGCGCTCGCAGTGCTTCGCGACCGCGTCCTCGCTGGCGACGCCGTTCTGGAAGCAGACCACCGGCGTCGACTTCGCGGCCAGCTTGGCCAGCGCCGACGCCGACGCCGCGACGTCGTACGACTTGACGGTGAAGAAAACGTGGGTGTCGCTCCCGAAGTCACTCGCCGACGCGCTGGTGGCGACGCGCGGGTGCGCGACGTACTCGCCCGTCGCGGACTTCAGGCGCAGGCCGCCGTCGCGGACCGCGTCGACCAGCGGCGCGCGCCCGACCAGGAGCACGTCGTGGCGGTGGAGCGACAGCATGCCGCCCAGCACGCACCCGACCGCACCGGCTCCGTACACGACGACTTGCATGGCTCTCCCCTCAACGCTTGGCGACCGCCGCGTTCGCCTTCCACGCTTCGAAGCCGCCGGCGACGTTGGTCACCTTGTAGCCCAAACGGTCGAGCAGCCCGGCCGCGTACGCGGAGCGCGAGCCGCCCTGGCAGTGCACGACCACGGGCTGGTTCTTCGGGACTTCGGCGACGCGCTCGAGCAAGCGCTCGTAAGCGATGTTGTGCGAGCCGGGGATGCGGCCGCGGTCGGCCAGCTCGGCGGCGCGGCGCACGTCGAGCAGGAACGCCCCCGCTTCGACTTGGGGCTCGATCTGCGACGCGTCGATCTCCGCGATCGACGTCGGCTTCCCCTTGCGCGCGTACTCGTCGAAGACCGCCGGCGTCGCGTAGCCGATGACGCGGTCGAGCCCGATGCGAATCAGATCGACGGTGGCTTCGCGCACGCGCTTCTCGTCGATGATCAGGTAGACCGGCATGCCGTCGGGCACGAACGAGCCCGCCACCGTGTTGAACGTGCGATTGAGCGGCACGTGCAACGACCCCGGCACGTGCGCGCGCTTGTACGCCTCCCACGGGCGCGTGTCGACGAGCGCGACGCCGGTCGCGCGCTCGAGCTCGACGAGCTTCGCGGCCGCGAGCACCTTGGGCTCCGGAGTCTTGCCCAGCACGGCGGGGCCGCCGCGGTTGTCGCGCTTCATGCGCGCGAAGTAGAGCGGCGGTTCGGGCTGTCCGTCCAAGATGTAGCTGACGAACGCGTCGGCGCTGGTGGCGGCGTTGATCGACGCGTTGGCGGAAAGCTCGTAGCCCACCGTCGACATGGGGACGGCGCCGAGCGCCTTGCCGCACGCGCTCCCCGCGCCGTGCGCGGGCCACAACTGCATCGCGGGCGGGAGCGCGCGGAAGCGCTCGATCGAGCGAAACAGCGCGCGCGCGCTCGGCTCCATCGCGCCGACCAGGCCGGCCGCGCTCTCGAGCAGGTCGGGACGTCCCACGTCTCCCACGAACACGAAGTCGCCCGACAAGATGCCGACCGGGAGCTTCGCGCCCGCGGGAGTGTCGGTCACCGTGTAGCACACGTGCTCGGGCGTGTGCCCCGGCGTGTGGATGACGTCGAAGCGAATGTTGCCGATCATGAAGTGGTCGCCGTCGCGCACGATGGTGTGCGCGTACGCGCTCCCCTTCAGCCATTCCGACTGCCAGTCGGCGCCGCCCTCGCCCGACACGTACACCTTCGTCTTCGCGCGCTCCGCGAGCTCGCGCGCGCCGGAGAGGAAGTCGGCGTGGATGTGCGTCTCCGCGACCGCGACCAGCTTCAATCCTTCGCGCGCCGCGATGTCGAGGTAGGTCTCCACGTCGCGCAGCGGGTCGACGACGATCGCTTCGCGCGTAGCTTGGCAACCGATCACGTACGCGTACTGGGCGAGCTTGGGGTCGTTTACCTGGCGGAAGAACATGTCTCACCTCGGGGCGCGCGGACGGCGCGCGGGACGGCGGCTACGCTATCGATCTTGCGCCAACAGAGGCCGCCTGTCATGCCCCATTTTGGCTCATGCGGACGCCGCAAAAAAGGCGATCCACCCCTGCGAATTCTTGGCCCGGTCGACCTTGCGGAAGACACTGTTGCCCAAACCGCTCCGTGCGTCGAAGCCTTCCCAATACAGGTCGATCTTCTTGAAGCCTGCTTCGATCAGGATCTCGCGAATCTCGGGCAGCGTCCACAGGCGCCACTCGTACGAGAAGGCGCGGCGGATACCGCCGCCGTCGTGGAACTCGAAGTGGATCAAGTAGTGCCCGAAGTTGGCGACGGGGTCGTAGTGTTTGAGCTCCCACAGGTACGTGAAGCCGCGGTGGCGCGTGCGCTCGACCATCGGCTTTTGCGCTTCCCAGCCCCCGAACATGTCGATGATGAACACACCGCCGGGGTTGAGCGAGCGCCGCGCGGCCTCGAAGTACGCGCGCAGCGCGGGGCGAGTGCGAAAGATGCAGTATGAAAAATTGAGCGCGACCACGAGGTCGACCTTGGGTTTGCTGACGTGGAGAACGTCGTCGCGGCGCAGCGTGATGCGCTTCTTCACGTCGGCGGAGAGCGGCGCGATGTTGTGCTTACGCCCCCACGCGAGCGTAGGCTCGTGCAGGTCGACGCCGATCGCGGTGCGGTCCGAGCGCCCGTCGACCCACTGCGCCGCCAACAACGCGGTGCCGCAGAAGTCTTCCTTGAGCGAACGCGGACGCCGCCCGGTGCGTTCGCGAAACGCGCGCTCGAAAAACCCGAAGTGGATCTCCGGGCTTTGCACCGCCACCTGGTAGAGCCAGTGCTTGTCTCGCGACTTGGGGCCGGGTTTGCGCGCGCGCGCGCGACGACCGGCCGTACGGTGGGCCATTGGGTGTTCGTCCTTTCGTGGATGAACGGCAGAAAAAAAGAGACCCGCCGCGCGCGGGTCCCCGAAGAACTGGTAGCCCCTAGGGGAATCGAACCCCTGTTTTATGGCTGAGAACCATACGTCCTAACCGCTAGACGAAGGGGCCCTAACCGTGCCGCACAGAATAGTATCGGCGCCCCCAAGTGTCAAGAAGCCGATGGGTTGACAGCATATGGGCGCGTCGACTAGATTGCGCTCGGACTCGATTGGACTTTCAGGTCCTAATTTCTACCGGCCGCGGCCGCGTGAGGCACCCATGATTCACTCGAGCGCATGCGAGTACGCCATCCGCGCCCTCACCTATATGGCGGGGTCGCCGGGCGGCACGCGGTTACTCGCCCGCAACATCGCCGAGCACGAGCGCGTTCCCGGACCGTTCCTCGGCAAGATCTTTCAGACGCTGGTGCGCGCGAAGATCCTGACGTCGAACAAGGGGCCCGGCGGCGGCTTTGCGATCGCGCGCGACCCCAAGACCATCACGCTGTTCGACATCTATCAGGCCATCGACGGCACCACGTATCTCGACGCGTGCGCGGTCGGTCTCGCGCGCTGCTCCGACGAAACGCCGTGCCCGCTGCACGAGCGCTGGAAGCCGGTGCGCGAGCGCATTCGCAACTACCTGCAGAACACCACCCTCGCCGACATGGCGGAAGCGACCCGCAAGAAGCGCGAATTGCTCGCGCGCGACGCGGGCTGATCGACGTGCGCCGCGCGTTTTTGGTCGCACTCGCGACGGCGATCGCCGTGCGCGCATCGGCGCAAGAGGCGCCCGACGAAACCAGGACGATCGGGACGCAAATGCCCGACGTCACCTTCGTCGCCGACAACGATTCCACGTTTCGCTTGAGCTCGTTGTGGGGCAAGCCCGTCATCGTGAGCCCCATCTTCGCGAGCTGCCCGACCGCCTGCCCCATGATCAGCGAGAGTTTGCGCGACGCGCTGCGCGAGGTGGGCGAGCCGGGCGTGGGCTACGAAGTGCTCACGGTCTCCTTCGACCCCGCCGACGATTCCGCCACGCTGCGCGCGTACCGCGAGCGCTTGGCGCTGCCGGCGCGGTGGCATCTCGCCACCATGAGCGCGGCCGACCTCGCAACGTTTCTCGGCGCGATGGACTTCCGCGTCACCGCGCTCGACGGCGGTGGTTTCGCGCACCCGAATGTGGTCGTGGTGCTAGGCCCCGACCTGAAGATCCGGAGCTATCTGCACGGCGTGATGTTCCAGGGCGCCGAAGTGCACGACGCCCTCGAGCACGCGTCGCGCGACTCGTCGCTCGTGCGGCGTTTCCGGCCTTACCTAATTGCGCTGCCCGTGATAGGAGTGATGGCGGTCTTGTGGGTGTTGTACGCGACGCGGCGCAAGCATCAGGAAGCGTGAGAAGGTGGTTGGAGGGGGAGGATTCGAACCCCCGCAAACTGATCCAGAGTCAGTTGTCCTGCCACTAGACGACCCTCCACCAATCGCGCGAAGGCGCTATACCTTACCAGCAACCGCCGGGCCAAGGCAAGGGGCCCAGACCGACGCATGAAGCTCTGGCATCGCATCGCCGATTCGTTCTGGCGCTCGAATCCGCGCCCCGACGCGCGCGCGGTCGACGAGATGCGTCTCGCCGACGCGCCCGAGAAGCGCCCCGTCGCGCGCTACGGCCGCGAAGGCATCGCGTTCATCGAGAAGCTCGCGCGCGCGCTGCACCGCTACGGCCTGCCCGCCCCCAGCGTCGAGGACTCGCTCTCGCTCGTCGCCGAACGGCTCGGCATCCACGGCGAGTTCTTCGCCACCCCCACCGCCATCTTCGCGTCGCTCGACACCGGCGACGAAGACCAAACCATCATGATTCGCGTCGAACCGGGGTCGGTGAATCTCGACAAGCTCTCGCGACTCGACCGCCTGACGCAGGAGGTCGCCTCCGGCGCGGTGACGCCCGCGCAAGCGACGCGCATGATCGACGAGATTCGCGCGACGCCGCCGCACTTCCGCGGCAAGGCGACCGCGATCGCGTCGGCGGTGGCGTCGGCCGCCTCCGCCCGCTTCTTCGGCGGCGGCTGGCGCGAGATGGTGGTGTGCGCGGCGATCGGCCTGGTGAGCGGACTGTTCGCGCTCGTCGCGCGACGCCACCCGCAGTTTCGTCTGTTCGAGCCGGTAGCGGCGTTCTTCGCCGGCATCGCGGCGTGCGTGACCGCGATCTTTCTCCAGCCGACGTCGCTCTACGTCGCCATGGCGGGCGGTTTGGTCGTGCTGTTCCCCGGTCTCATGCTCACGACCGCGATCAGCGAGCTCGCGACGCGCCATTTGCAATCGGGGACGTCGCGCATGATGTCGGCGCTGATCACGCTGGTGTCGATCGGCTTCGGCGTGGCGCTCGGTCTCAAGGCGGGCGAGTGGCTGTTCGGCACGCCGCCGGTGGTGTCACCGGTTGCGCTGCCGGAGTGGTCGCTGTGGATCGCGCTCGTGATGGCGTCGTTCGCGTTCCTCGTGCTCAACCAAGCCGACCCGCGCGACGCGGGGTGGATCCTGCTCGTGTGCGTGCTGTCGTTCGCGGGTAGCCGCTACGGCGCGCGCTGGATCGGCGTCGAAACGGGCGCGTTCGTGGGCGCCATCCTGGTGGGCGTGTCGAGCGGGTTGATCTCGCGCTTCCGCAACCGCCCCGCGCTCGTCACGGCGACGCCCGGCACCATCCTGCTCGTGCCGGGGTCGGTGGGATTTCGCAGCATCACCGAGATGATCGCGAACGACCCCGTGCGCGGACTGCACACCGCGTTCACGATGATCCTGACCGGCGTCGCGCTCGCGACCGGCTTGTTGGTCGCGCGGCTCATCGTGCCGCGGCGCAACCTACTCAAGCACTAGAGCTCCTTGGTCCACGCGTGGCCCGCGTCGACCACCTTGTCGAAGTCCTCGCCGAAGACCGCCTTGGACGCCGCGTCGACGTCGCCGCTTTCGCCGAGCTCGATGACAAAACGCGCGAGCGATTCTTCGCCGTGCGCGCGCACGATCTCCTCGACGGTGCGGTACGCGTTGTAGCACGCGCGCCGCGACTCCTGGCGATCCGATTCGCGCTCGAGCGCCGACTCCATCTCGCGCGTCGACATCGCGACCGGCGCGGTGCCGAAGTCCTGGCGAAAATCCTCGAGCACGGCGGCTTCGCCCGCGAGATACGACGCGAAGCCTTCCTCGATCCAGCGCGGCGCGTGTCCTTTCGAGAGCTTGCCGATCGCCCACTCGTAGTACTCGCGCGGCCCCACGATGGTGAGCAGCCCGCGCGTGTGCAGGTTGATGGGCGGCTGCAGGCTGATGGTGTCGCCGACGATGCGCGAGTACTGCCACCACTGGCGCCCGGTCTGCGCGGTGTACATGTCGATGTCGCCCGCGCAAATGATGACGACGCGCCCGACCGGCGCCTGGCCGAAGACCTTGAGCACCTTGGCGCGCGCTTCCGACGCCAGCTTCAGCACCGCCATGCCTTGCAGCGCGTTGACCTTGCCGTCCGGGTACCACACCTCGAACTCGTCGCTCGCGAACACGCCGCCGTAGCCGTCCCAATATTCGTCGCGCGTGATGTGGTGCGTGAGCTTCATCGACTGCAAGCTGTCGAGCTCGTTGTTGTTGAGCTCGCGGTCGAGTTCTTTCGGCACCGTGTAGCGATGCGGGGCCTTCTTCTCGGCCACGTGCTCCTTGTCGCCCCCGGCGCAGCTCGCGAGCGCGGCCGCGACCGCCGTCGCGACCGCGACGCCCAGCGCCATTCGTTGCATCCCGTGTCGACTCACGTCGTCTCCTTCTTGTTCTTCGCGCCCCCGAGGTCGCGCACCGCGCGTCCCGCGCGCTCAATGTCGTGCTGCGCCTCCGCGCGCATGCGCTCGCGCAGCCGCGGCGCCCCCGCGCGCGCTTCGTCGAGCCAGCGCGTCGCGAAGCGCCCCGATTCGATGTCGTCGAGGATCCGCGCGAGCGCGCGGCGCGTGTCGTCGGTCACGACGCGCTCGCCGCTCTCGAACGATCCCCACGCCGCGGTCTGGCTGATGCGCGCGCGCATGTCGGCCAGGCCGCCTTCGTACATGAGGTCGGCGATGATCTTGAGCTCCTGCAGGCACTCGATGTAGGCGACTTCGGGCGCGTAACCCTTCGCCACCAAGGTCTCGAAGGCCGCCTTCACCAGCGCGGGCACGCCGCCGCACAACACCGCCTGCTCGCCGAACATGTCGGTGATCGCTTCTTCGCGAAACGAGGTCGCGATCGCGCCCGCGCGCAAGCAACCGAGGTGCGACGCGTACGACAGCGCGACCTCGAGCGCGCGCCCCGACGCGTCGGCGTCGACCGCGAGCATGCACGGCACCGAGCGACCGGCTTGGTACTCGCGGCGCAGGAAGTGCCCCTGCCCTTTCGGCGCGACCAGGACGACGTCGTGGCCGCGCGGCTTCACACCGCCGAAGGCCACCGCGAATCCGTGCGCGAACACCAGCGCCGCGTCGCGCTTGAGCGCGGGCGCGACCTCGTTCGCGTAGACGTCGGGCTGCGCTTCGTCGGGGACGAGCACCGCGACCACGTCGGCGCGCGCGGTCGCTTCGCGCATCGGGAGCGTCTCGAATCCCGCGCGCGTCGCCGCCGTCCACCCCGCGCCGCCCTCGCGCGCGCCTACCACCACGCGCGCGCCCGAGTCGCGCAGGTTCAACGCGTGCGCGTGGCCTTGGTTCCCGAAGCCGAGCACCGCGACGGCGGCGCCGTCGAGGAGGTTGTGCGCGAGATGGTCGGGACCGTAGACGTTCATGGGGTTACCGCGGCGCGTATTGTAGCGCAGCGGAGGGATGCCTGAACACGCCCACCAAAAACGGATTGACAAGTCCGTTTTTCTGCCCCATGCTGGCGGCGTTGACGAGAGACGCGCGGCCGCCGCGCTCCCGCCCATCATCGAGGTGTGCCCACTATGAGAATCTCAGCGAGCGGTCGCGTCGCGGTTGCGCTGTGCGCGGCCGTCGTCTTCGCGGCGTGCGGTGACTCCAATTCCCCGTCTTCTCCCAGCGTCGAAGCCAGCGTGGTCGGGTCGGTAATGTCCGACCAAACCGCGGCACCCGTCCCCGACGCCACCGTCGATTTCGAGCGCTGCAATTGCGGGTCGGCCATGATGTCGAGCGGCTGGTCGCGTATGCAGAGCATGATGACGGACGCGCAGGGCGAATTTCGTTTCGAGTACATGCACGACTCGGAGCACCACTACCGCGTTAGAGTGCGCGGCGTGAACGACCCGAACGGCATGTGCTACCTCGACGACGCCGGCAGCCAACCCGTCGTCCTGCACGTTCCTTGACCGCGCCCGGTTGACGCGCGCGCGACGCCGCGCTACAGTCTTCCCGGTTCCATCCGCGACCGCTCGCCTGTCGACGAGCCGACTCTCGCACTGCGTGCGTCGTATCTTTTCCGAGGAGTCGATCATGACCAAGAAATCCACCCACGCCCACGCCGACCCCGACGTCACCGTGGACGACATCGTCGAAGACCTGCGCGCCGTCGTGCGCGATGCGGAAGCGCTGCTGCACGCGACGCAGGGACACGCGGGCGAACGGATCGAAGAGATTCGCGCGCGCGCGGAGGAGACCATCGGGAGCGCGAAGGAGCGCCTGCGCGACGCCGGCGCGGGCGTGGGCGAGAAGGCGCGTGCCGCCGCCAAGTCGACCGACGACTTCGTGCACGAGAACCCATGGCGCGCGGTCGCGATCGCGGCCGCGATCGGGTTCCTTCTCGGCGGCGGCGGCCGGCGCAACTAGCCCGCGACGATGGACGACCCCGTGAACGACGAACCGCGCCCCGGCCTCTTCGGCTCGCTGCGATCGCTCGTCGACCGCGTCATCGCGGTGTTCCACAACCGCGCCGCCCTCTTCACCACCGAGCTCGAAGAAGAAGCGCGTCGCTTCGTGGGCGTGATCGCGTGGATGTTGGTCGCGGTGCTCGCGAGCTTGATCGCCGCCGCCTTCGTCGGCTTCGCCGTCGTGCTCTTCATTCCGGCCGCGGCGCGGCCGTGGGTCGCGAGTGCGCTCGCGCTCGTCTTCGTGCTGGTGGCGACGGTCGCGGGCGTGTCGATCCGCAAGATCGCGCGCGCGAAGCCGCGCCCGTTCGACGCCAGCCTGCGCGAACTCGAGAAGGACCGCGAGCACCTGCGGGGCGGCCGATGACCACGCGCCGCGACGCCCTCGCCGCGCGCCGGCTCGAATTGGTCGCACAATCCGACCACAACCGCGCCGCGCTCTCTGCCACCGTTTCGCACCTCGAGCACCAGCTCGCGCTCGCGGAACTCGTGGTGTCGATCGCACGCCGCGTGCACCGGCACCGCGTCATTATCGGCACCGCCATCGCGTGGTTCGTGGTCGCGCCGCGCACCGCGCGCTCCTGGCTCGCGCGCGCATCCGTGCTGCTCCCGTGGGTGATCCAGGGCTATCGTCTCTTCAAGTCGCGCGACGCCGCGCGCGCCGACGCGGGCCGGGACGTTTGACACCGGACGGCAGGTCGGGTACATTAACCCCCGCCTTTTTTCTTCCCGATCAACAAGCCCTTACAGGTGGCGGAGTAGCTCAGCTGGTTAGAGCAGCGGAATCATAATCCGCGTGTCCGGGGTTCGA
>CAZLLI010000064.1:0-15848 GCA_964560355.1 uncultured bacterium
CAACGCGGCGCTCTCGCCGCGCGCGGAGACCCTCGCCGCAAACTTGAAGCGCACGCTGGGCGCGCGCGTCTTGATCGGGTGCACGGGCGAGGGCGTGATCGGCCCCGCGCACGAGATCGAAGACCAGCCCGCGATGGCGGTGGTGGCGGCGCAGATGCCCGGCGTCGACGTGGAGGCGTTCGCGATCGCCAAGCGCGACCTGCTCAAGATTTCGCTCAACCCCGCTTCGCTCTTGTCGTACTACGAGCCGCCGTACCCGCTGCGCTTCGCGGTGATGCTGGCCGATCCGTTTTCGACCCCGATGGACGGCGTGCTGCGCGCGTTCAACCAGGAGTGCGACGGCATCCCGATCATCGGCGGCATGGCGAGCGGCGCGCGCCAGCCCGGCGAAGCCGCGCTCATCATCAACGAGACCGTGCACCGCGAAGGCGTGGTGGGGATCGGGTTTGCGGGCGACGTCGAAGTCGACGTCATCGTGTCGCAGGGCTGCCGTCCGGTCGGCCCCGTGTTCGAAGTGACGGAGGCGACGCACAATGTGATCGACTCCCTCGGTGGTCAGTCGCCCATGGCGCGCATCCAGGCGTTGGTCGACGACCTCGACGAAGAAGACCGCGAGCTGCTCCAGAACGGGCTCTTCATCGGGCGCGCGATCGATTCGCGCAAGGAGCGGCTGGGGCGCGGCGATTTTCTGGTGCGCGGTGTCATGGGCGTCGACGGCAACAGCGGCGCCATCGCCATCGGCGACACCGTGTCGACCGGCGAGCGCGTGCAGTTTCACCTGCGCGACGCCGCCACCGCGCGCGAAGACCTCGAGATGATGCTGTCGCCGCACTCGCTGTTCGGCGCGCCCAGCGGCGCGCTCCTGTTTTCGTGCAACGGGCGCGGCACGCGCCTGTACGACGAGCCCGACGGCGACATCTCCGCCATTACGAGCTGCTTCAACGGTCTCGACGTAGCCGGGTTCTTCTGCGCGGGAGAAATCGGTCCGGTGGGGGGGAAGAACTTCCTGCACGGCCACACCGCGAGCCTGGCCCTCATTCGCCCGCCCGCGCGCGACCCCAAGCAACCGTCGGCGCGCTAGAGCGCGTCGTCGCGCTCCAGCGACATGTCCTTCCATGACGCCGGGTCGTCGAGCGACTCGAGGTGCGTCAGCACCGACACGTTGGGGAGCTCCCCGCGAATCTCGCCCTCGATGCGTTCCAAGAGCTGGTGGCCACGCTGCACCGTCCACTCGCCCGGCACCAGCACGTGCACCGACACGAAGCGCTTCGCACCCGAGCGGCGCGTGCGCAGCGCGTGGTAGTGCACGCCTTGGTCGCGGTAGCGGTCCAACACCGCGCGCAGCGACGCCTGCTCGCCCGCGGGGAGCGCGGTGTCCATGAGGCCGCGAATCGCTTCCAGCACGATGCGGATCCCCGTCCACACGATGTGCGTCGCCACGGCGAGCGCGACGATGGGGTCGAGGCGCTGCCAGCCGGTGAGCGCGACCGCGCCCACGCCGCCCACCACCGCGACCGACGTCCACACGTCGGCGAGCAGGTGCTGCGAGTTCGCTTCCAGCGTCACCGAGTCGTAGCGCGCGGCCGCGCGCCGCAGCACCAGTGCGATGAGCAAATTGACGAGCGCGGCCACGAGGCTGACGGCCAGCCCGGTGCCGATCTGCACGAGCGGTTGCGGATAGAGCAGGCGCGGGATGGCGGCGAAGGCGATGGTCGCCGCGGCGAGCACGATGAGCGAGCCTTCGACGCCGCTCGCGAAATACTCCGCCTTGGAGTGGCCGTAGGCGTGGGTGTCGTCGGCGGGGCGCGCCGCCACCGTCAGCATCGCGAGCGCGAGCACCGCTCCCACCAGGTTGACGAACGACTCCAGCGCGTCGGACAACAGTCCGACCGACCCCGTGATGAAGTACGCGGCCGACTTGAGCGCGATGGTCGCGACCGCGCCCCCGATCGAGAGCCACGCGAAACGGGTCAGGAATGAGCGATTGAAGGTCATGACGAGCCCGGGTGGGGCCGACTGTACGGGAACGCTTGGGGGGCGTCAACCGCCCGGCGTGCGCGGTTGCGCGCGCGCGCGTGGGCCGCTATAGTTCGCGATCATGAGCACGCCCGAAGCCATCCGCGCCGCGCTCGAAGACGTCACCGACGTGTACGGCGTCGGCAGCATCGTGTCGCAGAATCGCGTCGAGAGGATCGGCGTCGACGGCGACACCGTGACGCTGTCGCTCAACCTCCCGGTCGACGACGCCGGCGTCAAGACGCGCGTCGAAAACGAGAGCCGCGAAGCGATCAAGAAGCTGGGCGGCGTGCGCGAAGTCATCGTGATGACGAAAGGGACGAAGCCCAAGCTGGGCGCGGCGAGCGGTCCGCAGCGCGCGGGCGGGCACGCGCCGCCGGGGCCGGCGCGCGGGCCGAGCCCGTTCGAATCGCAGGCGCCCATCGCCGGTGTCGAGCGCATCGTCGCGGTGTCGTCGGCGAAGGGCGGCGTCGGCAAGTCGACGGTGTGCGTGAACCTGGCACTCGCGCTCGCGAAGCGCGGCGCGCGCGTCGGCCTCATGGACGCCGACGTCTACGGCCCCAGCATCCACGTGCTGATGGGCACCAACGAGCGCCCGCAGCAAGGCCGCAACAAGGAAATCGCCCCGGTCGAAAAAGACGGGCTCAAGCTGATGTCGCTCGGCTTCCTCACCGAAAAGGGGCAACCCGTCATATGGCGCGGCCCCATCGTCATGGGTGTCGTGAAGAAGTTCCTGCAGGACGTCGACTGGGGCGAGCTCGACTACCTCATGATCGACATGCCGCCCGGCACCGGCGACGCGCAGCTGACCCTCGTGCAAACCGTGCCGCTCACGGGTGCGATCATCGTCACCACGCCGTCGGAGTTGTCCCTGGTCGACGCCGAAAAGGGACTCGAGATGTACCGCACTGTGCACGCGCCCGTGCTGGGCATCATCGAAAACATGAGCTACTTCGTGTGCCCGCACTGCGGCGAGCGCACCGAGATCTTCGCGCACGGCGGCGGGCGCGCGATCAGCACGCGCCTCGGCGTGCCGTTCCTGGGCGAGATTCCGCTCGACCCCACCGTGCGCAAGGTGGGCGACGAAGGGCGCCCCATCGTGCTGAGCGACCCCGGCGCCCCCGTCGCCAAGGCCTTCTTCGAAATCGCGGACCGCATTCGCGGCGCGTCCTAGCCGCGCATGCCCGGCGTTTCTTCGCAGCGCGCGCGTCGTTGGTACTCGGGCGACGCGGGGATTGCGCTCGCGCTCGCACTCATCGCGTTTCTCGCCCGCGCGCTGTTTCTCTACCGCGACGCCATGCCCGACCCCGACGCGCTCATGATGGCGGCCGGCATGGCGATCGACCTGAACGGCGACCTCCCGCGCGGCGACGCGCTCCTGTACGGGCGCCACGTGAGCCCGGGCGCCGCGTTTCTGGTGCGCGCGCTATACCCGCTTCTTTTCGACGACGCGCGCTCCATGGTTGCATGCCTCAATTGGGGCACCGCGATTCTCTCCGCGCTCACCGCGTCGACGGTGTTCGTGCTCGCACGGCGCTATCTCCCGCGAGCTGCCGCCGTGGGCGCGGCCGCGGTCTGGATCACCAACGCGGTGGCATGGGAGTCGGGGACGTACTTCCATACCATCGTGCCGAGCACGTTCTTGCTTCTTCTCGCGATGGTACTCGCGTTTCGCATCGGCGCCTCGACGCGCGGCGCCGCGTGGTACGCGGCCACCGCGGTGTGCGCGAGCGCGGCCTTCCTGGTACGCACCGAGATCGTGTTCGCGGGACCGGCGCTCTTGGTGTGGACGTTCACGTCGCCGCGCGCGCGCCGCGACACGCTCGTGCTGGCGTCGCTCGCGGCCGTCGTGGTCGGCGTCTACGCGCTCGTGCTCGCCGCCATCGCGCGCGAGAGCACGGTGCCGTCGGGCGGCTTTCGCGCCTACACGAGCTGGTACGCGGCGAGCTTTTCGCCGCGCGGAATGGACCGTACCGTGGTGTGGGCCGCGCTCTCGCTCGGCGTCGCGAGTCTCGCCGCGGTCGCGTGGGCTGGACTGCGACGGCGCGCGCCGCGCGGGCAAGGACGCCTCGTCGCGTTCGCGCTCGCGTGGGTGCTGCCGAGCGCCATCTTCTGGATGCTGGCGCCGGTGCCGGTGCTGCGGCACTTCTACCTCGCGACCGTGGGCGTCGCGTGGCTCGTGGGCGCGGTGGTGCTGCACGACGCGCGCCGCGCGATCGTGCTGGCGGCGGCGATCGCGGCGCTCAATCTCGCGCTCCCGGAAGCCTTCTACGCCGGCGTGCGCGCGGCGACCGGCGTCGCCAAGGCGCCGCACGGGACCTTCTTCTCCGCGCATTCGTATTGGTCGCGCCGCGTCGCGGGCTTCGTGGCGCTGCGCGAGCGCACGGGGGCGTGCCTCGACGCGTCGGCGACCCAGTCGGAAGCCGCCTTCGTCACTTGGGAGGCGGCCGCCCACGTCATCTACCGCCTCGGCGTATCGGGGCGCCGCGTGCACCGCATCGTCAAGGAGAAGGCGGGCGGCAGCGTCGACTTGGTGCGGTTCGACTTCGACGGCGGCTCGCTGCAGATCATCCAGTATATCTATTTCGACGACCCCGCCGTGCAGGAGCGCGTGCGCGCGATGGTCGACGCGGCGCGCGCGCGGGGCGACTGCGTCGCGGTCCCCGGGCGCTTTCGCGACGTCCTCGGCGTCGGCGCGCCCGGCCCCGGTGTGATCATCTATTAGGCGCCGCGCACGCGCGCCGCTTTACCCGCGCTTCCTCGCCTCTTACTCTCGCCTTGACACGCACCCTTAATTATAGAAGCATGGACAACTTGCTTCGCATTCCAACGCCCGGGCCGGAGACCCACGTGACCACCGACATCAAGCAACTACTGCAGGCGAAAGCGCGCGAGGTCGAGCTGTTGGCGCAGGCCAGCCGCACGCTCAACGCGTCGCTCGAGTTCGGCGAGCTCCTGGGCGGGCTCTTGAAGATCGTCAAGTCCGCGATGCGCGCCGAAGCCGTGCTGGTCTCCGTCATGGACGAGTCCGGCACGCGGCTCATCTTCGAGCGCGCGCAGGGCGTCGACGACAAGGAACTGCGCGGTACCGCCATCGCGAAGGGTTCGGGCGTCATGGGGTGGGTGTGGGACCGCCGCGAGCCGCTCGTGCTGAACGACCCCAAAGCGCGCGGCGAGATCGTCTTCAACCTCGAGAAGAAGCTCGGCCTCAAGGTGCAAACGCTGGCCGCGATCCCGCTCATGCGCCGCGGCACCGTGCGCGGCGTGCTGGTCGTGGTCAATCGCAAGAACGACGAACCCTTCGGCGACGACGACGTCAGCCTCCTCATTCCGCTCGGCGAGCACGTCGCGGTCGCGGTGGCCAACGCACGCCTGCGCGCCGAAGCCAACCGCCGCCGCCTCGAGTACTCGCTGCTCGCGGAGGTGAGCGCGGACGTGGGCAAGTCGCTCACGCGCGACGAAGCGCTCGAGCGCATTCTCAAGAACCTGAAGCGCGTGGTCGACTACGACGCGGCCGCCATCTTCCTCATCGACCGCAAGACCGACTCCATCTCGAGCGTCTTGCACAACGGCTACCCGCGCGCGGCCAGCGACCGCATCCACGTCAAGCTCGACGAAGGCTTGGTGGGTGTGGTCGCCAAGACCAAGACCGGCATCATCGTGCCCGACGTGCGCAATCACCCCAACTACCACAACATTCGCGCGCGCACGCGCTCGGAGCTGGTGGCGCCCATGCTCCTGCGCGGCAACGTGCTGGGCTTGTTCAACCTGGAGAGCGACCGACTCGACGCGTATTCGGAGAACGACCTGCGCCTCCTGGAGGCGTTCGCGTCCGAGGCCGCCGTCGCCATCGAGCGCGCGCAGCTCTACGAAGAGCGCAAGGTAAAGCTCGAGATCGAAGAGGAATTGCGCATCGCGCGCACCGTGCAGGAGTTCTTCATTCCGAGAAAGTCGCTCATCTCGGGGTCGTTCCGCCTCGCGGGCGCGAACTTTCCGTCGCTCGAAGTGAGCGGCGACTACTACGACTTCTTCCCGTCGATGAACCGGCTCATCGCGTTCGCGATCGCCGACGTGGCGGGCAAGGGCGTGCCGGCGTCGCTCTTGATGGCGAGCTTCCGCGCCATCCTGCGCACGGTGGCGCCGTACACCGCCACCGCGCGGCAAATCGCGGTGCGCGCGAATCAGATTCTATTGGATACCGTTCGCCCGGGCGACTTCGTCACCGCGTTCATCGGCGTGCTCGACCCCGACACCGGCGAAGTAAGCTACTGCAACGCGGGGCACAACGCCCCCATCGTGATGGCGACCGACGGTTCGTACCGCCTGCTGGAAGTGGGCGGCCCGGTACTCGGCATTCTGCGCGACGCGCAGTACCAGGAGGGGCGCTTCCGCCTCACCGACGACGTCCTGGTGTGCTACACCGACGGCGCCACCGAGGCGCGCAACGCGACCGAAGAAGAATACGGGGAAGAGCGCTTCATCCAGGCGGTGCGCGACAACATCGGGCTCATGCCGTACCGCTTGTGCACCGCGCTGTACGCGTCGGTGCGCGCGTTCACCGGCTCCGCGAAGCGCTACGACGACACCACCTATCTCGCGATTCGCCGCGTCGACAAGTCGGCGCCCGCCGACTAGTTCAAGGGAATCAGGATCAACGCTTCGTTGTTGCGAATGCTGGCCTGCGTCACGGTGGGCCCGATGAGCCCGTCCGCCTGCAGCACGCCGTAGCTGCCGCCCAAGTCGTGGGTGGTGATGCTGGTGTTGTCGACGGTGGAGCCCGCGGGCAGCATCTTCACCAGCACGAGCGCGTTGGTGAAGCGGCGCGCGAGCACGCGGTAGGTGAGCGACGAGTTGACGGGGTCGGGGCCGGTCGCGAACACGTAGTGCTCCTTGGTGTTCGCGCGCCCTTCGAAGTCGACCGCGCCCGACGGGATCACGTCGGGTTGTCCGACGTCGTACTGCACGGCCGGGTTCCACGCCCACGTCGACGCGTCGCCCGCGTACGCGTGGTCGGCGGATTCGTACATGTAATACGTGTGCTGGTTGCTCAGCAGGTAGTAGAGGCCGAGCGTGAAGAGCTTGCCGCGGTCGGTGCCGGCGACGCCGTTGACGCGGTCCTGCGCGCCCAGCACGCGGCGCCCGCCGCGCCGGGTTTGGTGCACGATCTCGCGCACTGCGTTGACGTAGTCGCTGTCGTAGGTGATGGTGCGGCTGCCGCCCGTGGTCGGGCTCGCCGCGCCCGTGTATTGCACCCACACTTCGCCCAGGATCCACGGCGTCGTCGACTGCACGTTCTCCGCGCAACGGTTGGGATAGTTGAGGAACAGCACGTGGCCGTAGTTGGGCATGATGTCCTTGGTGCTGCCGAAGGCGTCGAGCTCGCGTTGCGCCATCGCGGGGTAGAGACTCTCGATTGCTTGCGTGTAGGGATGGCCGTCGTCGATGGCGAGTCCCCAGTATTCATCCGACTTGTCGAGCAACCCTTCGCCGAACATCGGGTACCAGATCGCTTCGTCCATCAGGACGCCGTCGATGGGACCGCTCGCGTAGCGCTGGTTGTGGTACCAGGTGCCGTCGATGAGGCCCTCGATGGCGTCGGCGAGAAACGAGCGGTAACCGGCGTTGGCGACGTTCGCGAAGTACCATGGTTCGCCGCCCGAGTTGTTGTACCCGACCACGCGCGACTGCGCGCGGAACGTCGCCGACGCGTTGGGACCGCCGGGATTCCAGCCCGGCACGCGTCCGTTGGGGAATCCTTGCACGATCACGTTCGACTCCCAGGTGGGCACGTCGACGTCCACGCGGTAGTGGAGGTAGAAATCTTCGGGGTCGTAGCCGTGCGCGGCGGCCCAGTCGGTCGCGTTCTTCGGGCCCGAGTCGAGCCGGTGGAAGCGCGACACCACGTACTCGAACATGCGCACGTTGGGATTGGCGGCGCGCGCGATCTCCGGGTCGACGCCGCCGATCAAGAGGTCGTTGTGCTGGGCGCGCCAGGTCGTCTCCGCCGCGCTGTTCGGGCTGCGCAGCATCATCGACGCGGTCTGGATGTGCGGATACACCGACGGCGCGATGGGGGCGCAGCCGTTCCCGCCGCACTCTTCGCCGAAGGCGCACGAGAGGTCGGTGACGCACCCGCTTTGTCCGCCGTCGTCGGACGGCTCCGAGGTGGTGGAGCAGGAAAGCCCCGCGAACAGGAAGATCGCCGCGAGGACGCGCGTGAGCGTTGCCACGCCCACGGCCGATTCTGACCGTGACCCACTCCGCATGCTGTCGCTCCTAAGATGAACGAGGGGGGCTCGTGTCGAATCGTGCAACGGTTGTGCCGCCGGATGGTGGCACGGCGCGGCGTGGCGCGCAAGGGCGAAGGGGTCGTCGTCGTTCCTCGTGGGGGCGCGAAAGCGCTGGCGGTAGCGGCGGCCCGGGAGTAGACTCGGGACCCGTTGTCGCGCGCTTGGCAACCGTCGTTCGCAAGGCGCGGCAGGGCACTCCGGGAGTCATTGGTTGCAACCCAAACGCGTCGTGTTCGTGTCGTCGCTCCGCCGCTACGGCGGCGGCGAGCGTTGGATGCTCGACACCGCCTCGGGGCTGCGCGCGCGCGGTCACGACGCGCGCCTCATCGCACGACCGGGTAGCGTTCTCGCGACGCGCGCGCCCGCGCGCGGCATCCCGCTCACCGAGCTCGAGATGCGCGGCGACGTCGACCCCTTCGCGGTGGCCGCCATCACCAGCCTGGTGCGACGCTTTCAACCCCACGTCATCGTCCCCAACCTGGACCGCGAGATCCGCCTCGCCGCGGCCGCGATTCGCGCCGCGCGCGCGCTGCGCCCGCGTCCCGCCAAACCGCGTTTGATCCCGCGCCGCGGGAGCGAATTCCCGCTCAAGAACAAGCGCCACTACCGCATCGTGTACACCGCCGACGTCGACCGCGTGATCGTCAACTCGGAGGCGACCAAACGCACCATGATGCGCGACGCGCCCTGGTTTCCCGACGCCAAGGCGGTCGTGATCTACAACGGCATCGACGTGACGCCGTACGAGGCGCTGGCCGCGCGCCGCGACGAGACCCGCGCCAAGCTGCGCGCGCTGATCGGTGCGCCCGCCGACGCGCCGGTGGTGGCGCTGGTAGGCGAGTTGAACGAGCGCAAGCAGCAGCGCGCGGTGATCGAAGCCGCCCCGCACCTGCTCGAGCGGTTTCCCAACGTCCGCATCTTGTTCGTGGGTGACGGAGACGACCGCGCCGACTTGGAGAAGTCGATCGCCGAGCGCGGGCTCGCGGGGACGGTCCTGATCCAGGGCTTCCGCTTCGACGTGCCCGAGATCATCGCGGGCTCCGACGCGCTCCTGCTCCCCTCGCGCGTCGAAGGCTTCGGCTACGTGCTGGTGGAAGCGATGGCGGCCGCGGTGCCGTGCATCGCCTCCAACGTGAGCAGCATCCCCGAGATCGTCGAAGACGGCGTCACCGGCATTTTGCACCCGGTGGGTGACATCGGCGCCATCGCCAACGCCATCAACTTCGTGCTCGCCAACCCCGAAGCCGCGCGCGCCATGGGCGAAGCCGGCCAGCGCGTCGCGCGCGAAAAGTTCACCCTCCCGCGCATGCTCGACCGCGTCGAGCAAGTCCTGTTCGAGTAGTCCTACCTCGCGAACGCGTGCACGAGCCAGAGGCTCAGCGCGGGCAAGTACGTGATCGCCACCAGCGCGACCAGCATCAGCAAGAGAAACGGGACGCTGGCGCGGTAGAGTTTGATCACCGGCTCCCGGAAGCGGAACGACGAGATGAAGAGGTTCAAGCCGACCGGCGGCGTGAGATAGCCGATCTCGAGGTTGGTGAGGAACACGATCCCCAGGTGCACGGGGTCGACGCCGAATCCGGCCGCGACCGGCGTGATGAGCGGCACCACCACGATCAGCGCCGAGAAGATATCCATCAGGCACCCGACCACGAGCAAGAACAAATTCAAAATCAAGAGGAACGTGTATTTGTCGCTGATGTAGCGCTGCATCCAGTCGAGGATCGACATGGGGACTTCGGCGTCGATGAGGTAATTCACGAAGCCGAACGAGCACATGATGATGACGAGGATCCCACCCACCAGCGTCATGCTCTCCGCGATGATGGCGGGCACGCGCGACGGCGCGACGTCGCGGTACACGAACACTTCGACCACCAACGCGTAGAGCGCGGTGATGGCGGCGGCTTCCATCACGGTGATCACGCCGCCGTAGATCCCTCCCAACACGATCACGGGGAGCGGCAGCTCCCACGCGGCGGCGCGCAGCGCGGTGCGCGCGCGCGCGAACGAGAACGAGTCGCGGCGCACGCCGTCGCGCTTGCCTTGATACGCGCCGTGCGCCGCGAGCAGAATTACGAGCAGGAGACCGGGGAGGATTCCGGCCAGGAAGAGCTTGTCGACTTCGACCTCGGCCACGTAGCCGTAGATGATGAGTGGGAGGCTGGGCGGAAACAAGAGTCCCAGACTGCCCGATGCGGTGACGAGCCCCAAGCTGAAGCGTCGGTTGTACCCGTCGGCAATCAGCGCGGGCAAGAGGAGCCCGCCCATCGCGACGATGGTGACGCCGGACGCGCCCGTGAACGCGGTGAAGACGGCGCACGCGACCAGCGCCACCACCGCGAGGCCGCCGGGAAAGAACGCGCGCGAGAGATTCAGCAGGCGCTCGGGCGCCTTGCTGTGCGCGAGCAGGTAGCCCGCGAACGTGAAGAGCGGAATCGCGACCAAGAGCGGCGAGCCCGCGATCGAATACATCGACACCGCTACCGAGGAGGTGTCGATGCCGGCGCCGTGGAACAAGAGCAGCGCGAGCGCGCCGAACACCGCGAAGAGCGGCATGCCGTAGAGCGCCAGCACGCCGAGGAGGATGCCGACCAGGAACATCATCGGCTAGTCCTCCATCCCCGACTCCACCGACTCGCGCCCCAAGAAGATCGCGAGCACGGTGCGGTAGGTGATGATCCCGAACGCCACCGGCAGCACCAGCTGCAGCACCCACGTGCGCACGCCGAAGAACGCGACTTCGCCGTAGCCGCGCTCGTCGTGGACCAAGCGCACCGCCGCCACCATGAGCGCGTACGCGGCCACCGCGGTGACGCCGTACACGATCAGGCGGCGGAGCGGGAGGTACGACGCCGGCAGGAGGCGCGAGAGCGCGTCGACGGAGATGTGGCGCATGCGCGCCGACGCCAGCGCCGCGCCGAGCGCACCCAGCCACAGCACGATGTGGCGCATCAAGGGATCGGCCCACAGCCAGCCGGAGTGGAACGCGTTGCGCAGCAGAATCTGCGCGCACCCGAGCACGACCAGGGTCACCAGCATGAGCGCGATGAATCCCACTTCGACGCGCTCGGTGGAGTGGAAGAAGCGCCGCGCGCGCGGCGACCGCTCGAGCCCCGCGCGCAGCGCCGCTAGCGCGACGAGCGCGACGAAGCCGAGGACGAGCAGCGCGACCGGTGGCAGCGACATGGGCGCGAAAGAATCAGTTCGAGGAACCCGCCGTATGGTTCTTGCGATAGTCGGCGAGCAACGACTTCACGCGATCGAGGAGCTCCTGCGGGTACAGCGCGGGGACGCCGTCGCCCCACGCGGCGCGACCGCGGGTCACGAACTCCTGGCGCGACGCGGCATCGACGGGCACCACCTGCACGCCTTCCTTCTTGATCTCCGCGATCGCCTCTTCGTTCTGCGAGCGCGTCTTGGCGGTGAGCGCGGCGAGCTCGCGGTGCATCACGTCGAGCACGATCGCGCGGTCGGCGGGGCTCACGGCCGCGAGCGATTTCTCGGTGGCGACCACGGCGCTGATGCCGTGCGTGACGGGGACGTCGGACATGTACTTGACGCGCGTGAACCACTGCAGCGCCACGCACGCGAGCGGCGAGGCGTACACGCCGTCGACCACGCCGGTTTGGAGCGACGTCAGCACGTCGGGCGCGGCCAGCGGCACCGGCGTGATGCCGAAAGCCTTGTAGAAGATCTCCGCCAACTGGTCGCCCGACCAGATCCACCACTTCACGCCCGGCATGTCGGAGGCCTTGCGCACCGGCGACTTGGTGTACAGGTACACGAAGCCGACGTCGGTCCAGCCCAGGAGTGCGTAGTCCTTGGCCTTGAACGCCTTCTCGTAATAGTCGTTGGTCTGCGTGCGCACGTAGTCGAGTTCGTCGATGGAATCGAACATGAAGGGGAGTTCGAGCACGCGCGTCTCCGGCACGATCGCGCCCAGACCGAAGCCGGTGAAGCCGCCGGCGTGGATCTGGCCGTTGCGCATCTTGCGAATGACGTCCTTTTCGTCGCCTTGCACGCCGCCGGGGTAGAACTTGAACCCGACGCGGTTCTCGGTGCGCGCGCGCACGTCCTCGTCGACCTTGCGCATGGTCTTCATCCACGTGCTGCCGTCGGGTGCCAGGGTCGCGAACTTGATCTCGACCTGCGCCTTGGCCGGGGCCTTGGCGGGTTTCTGCGCGTGCGATGTCGACGCGAGCGCGAGGAGCGCGGTCGCGAGTGCGAAGCTAGAAAAGCGCATCGATCTCTCCTAACAGGGTTGCCGATCGTTTCTGGGCGATGAGATTCAGGAGGCGATAGGGATCCTCGGCCTGTGGCTGCGCCGCTTGCACGTCTTCCAGCACGCGCGTGAACTCCTCCGAGTCCTGCACGCGATACAGATAGAAGCGCGCGTAGAAGTATTTCGGGAGCAGGAACGAGTCGCCCGCGATCGCGAACGCCTTGTCGAAGTTCTCCTTCGACTTCTCGGGGCTGCCGCCGAACAACGGGGGACGAAACGCGTGCAGGCTCCCGATCATGACGTACGGGAGCCCGTTGAAGTAGGAACCGTCCAACTCCGCCGCGCGTTCCAAGAGCGCCGTCACCTTGGGAATATCGCGCAGCACCGCGGTCGAATCCAAGTGGAGACTGATGAACTGTGCCCAGTTGGCGGCCGTCCACACCGCCGCGGGCACGTCCTTCGCGCGCAGCGCCGGCAGCGTCTTCTCGAATTCCTCGAAGGGGACGCTCCAGTCGGTCGCGAGCTTCTTGTTCTTGGCGAGGAGCGCGCGCCCGTGCGTCGCACCCTTCAGGTAGAGCTGCGACGCGTACGACGGGTCGGTCTCTTCGTGGGTCGAGAACGCGTAGCTGAAATACAGCATCGCCGCGTTGAGCCGCAGCTCGGCGTTGTCGGGGTCGGTGCGAATCAGTCCTTCGAGCAGGAACAGGTTGGCGGCGGCGCCGTCCTGGAAGGTGCGCAGGTCGTCGGACGACATGGCGGCGTCGCGCGCGTTGCCGAGCACGGGCACCATCACATGGCCGACGGAAAACTTGGCGGGTGAACACCCGAAGAGCGCCATGGCGACGGCGCACGCGATCGGTGCGAAGCGGGCGGAGCCTGTGCGAAGGACGACCACGCGGGCATTCTCCCCCGAACCCGTCGCGGCGATCAACTTCGATTTCAGGGCGAAAGGACGCGCTCGATCTCGTCCGCGACGGCGGCGGCGAAGCGCTCCACCGGGTACGCGAGCGCGGTGGCTCGGCCGGCGTTCGCGAGGCGCGCGCGCAGGCGCGCCGCGTCGGCGCCGACGGCGAGGCGTTCGATCGCGCGCGCGATTCCCGCCGCGTCGCCCGGCGCGACGAGCAGGCAGTTGTCGCCGTCGCGCGCGTACTCGCGCACGCCGCCCGAATCGGTGACGACGACCGCCGCTCCGCACGCCATCGCTTCGAGCGGAGGCAGTCCGAATCCTTCCACGAACGACGGAAACACGAAGACGTCGACGAAACGGTAGAACGTCGCGATGTCGTGCGCGAGGCCGGCTTCACCCGCCACGCGCGAGAACGGTTCCACCGACGGCGGAATCGGCGCGGGGTTGTCGCCGTCGAAGGCGACGAAGCGAGGTGGCGCGTCCGCAGCCACGCGCGCAAAAGCGTTCAGTGCGACGTCCATCCCCTTGATGCGCCCGGGATGGGCGAGAATGCCGACCACGACGCGTGGGTCGCGCGCGCGCTGCCGCGCGCGAGTACCGTCGTCGCCGCGCGCGGCGAGGTCGATGAACGCCGGCTCGATGCCGGGCGCGATCACGCGCTGGATGCGCTGCGCGCCCGCGCGCTCGGCGACGTAGCGGCTCACCGCGACGCGCGTGGCGGGGACGCGGTAGCCCAGTCGCGCCCACGCGCGCAGGAACGGCTTCGCCCACGCGGGTTGGCGGCCGAAGGTGACGTGCGAGGTCGGCTCGTCGTTCTGGATCAGGTAAACCATGCGCGCGCGGCGCCCACGCGGCGCCGCCGCGATCAAGAGCGGCGTCTGGTATCCGGTCGCGACCACGACGCGCGCGTCGGGCACGTGCATGGTGAGGGCGGCGCGGTCGCGCGCCCCGCGGCCCGCGTCGCGCACCAGGAGGTCGACGTCGTCGCGAAGCGCCACGGGTGGTGTCGACGCGTGCGCGGGAACCGATATCGCCACCGCGAGTCCGCGCGCCGCCAGCGCGTTGGCGACGTGCACGATCATGCGCACGCCGCCCGAGGGGTTCATGCCCAGGAGCGGAAAGGCGACGTCGTAGCGGCGCGCGCCCATCACAGTCCGAGCACCGCGCGCACGGTCGCGAAGCGCCGGGGCCACGTGTGTGCGCGCGCGAAGGCGATGCGCGCGGCGCGGCCGCCGGGGTCGCCGTCCAGCACCGATGCGACCGCGCGCGCGAACGACTCCGCGTCGTCGCACAGAATCGCGGGGGACTCGCTCGCTTCGATTTCGTCGAGGCGCGTCGCCACCGTCACCAAACCGGCGGCGAGGTATTCGAACAGCTTGAGCGGACTGACCGCGTGGGTGAGTTCGTTCTTCACGAACGGCACCAGGCCGACGTCGCAGTGCGCGAGCAAGGTCGGTAGCTCGCGGTACGGATACGCCCCCATGAAATGGACGTTGGACGGATACGCGCGCGGCTTCGCTTGGCCGGGGCCGAACACCAGCACGGACGCGCGCGGGATGGCGTCCCCCACGCGCGCGATGGTGTCGAAGTCGACCCACGCATCGAGCGCGCCCACGAACACGACGCGCGGGCGCGGGAAGCGCGCGAGCACGGCGGGTTCGACCGGGGAGGCCTCGAAGAAAATGTCCGCCACTCCGTTGGGGAGATAGACGGCGTCGGGGCGCCGCGCGCGCAGTTTGTGCGCGAGGCGACGCGAGGTCACGAACACCGCGTCGACGCCGTCGACCATCTCGTCGTGCAGCGCGACGAGCGACGCCGGCACGTGGCCGAAGTGCGCCCAGTCGTCGGAGAGGCGGCACGCGCTCTGGCGCGCGTGCGCGAGCTTCCAGGCCGGATTCGAGAAGCGGCTGTTGGAGAGCCACACCAGGTCGGGCGACGCGAAGCGGTGCTCGCGCACCACGGCGTCGACGCGCGGCAGTGTTGCTCGCAGCGTGTTCGCAGCTGCGAAGCGCGAGCGCAGCAGAGGCCGGTCGACGACGGGGAGGAACGTCAGCGGGTAGTACTCGAGCACACCGTCGGCGCCGCGAACGCCGTCATGGCGCCACACGTCGAAGCGCCGGCGCGTGTGCGCATCGTGCGCGGCGGTCGCGAGCGAGTGCGGGTACAGGGGCGTCCCCAGCCAGAACACGTCGGCGCCCGCGCGCACGAACTCGCGCGCGAGCGCGTGCGACCCGACTTGGGTCGGGCCGTGGTAGTCGGACGCTTCCGCCATCAGCACGCGCACGGGTCCGTCCTTGGTGAGGGAGCGAAAAAAAAGACCCTTCGGCCCCGCCGTGGCGAAACCGAAGGGTCAAAACCTACCATCGAGATTTCATGGTGCCGAAGGGGGGACTCGAACCCCCACGAGGTT
>CAZLLI010000065.1:0-15786 GCA_964560355.1 uncultured bacterium
AAAAACCCCGACCTCCGACGCCGAGGCCCGCTTTGGTGTTCTTGCTAAGCCATGGGCCCTTGCTTGCCGCAAGTTTAGCACGCACATAGGGGCTCCCGCACGCCCTTTTTTCGCGGCCTTGGCCGTTTACCCCAGAAAAAACGAGCCCCCGATCGCGTTGGCGACCGGGGGCCCAGGTTCCGATGCAGGATCGCGAGGGGTCAGCGATAGAGAACCTTTATCGCGCCCCACGTCTTGTTGTCCGTCGGGACGGTCATGCAGTCCGGTCCCTTCAGCTGGACCGGGTTGGTGCAGCCCGCCGAGAACGACGCTGCGCGCAAGTGTGCTTGGAACATCCCGCCGTCGTTGCGAACGACGAACGAGCCGCTCGCATTATTGCCGGGCGTCGTGCAATAGAAGATGGGAAACGTGCACACGGCGTCGGTCGGCATCGTATAGTCGAACTGGTAGACGCCGACGCCCACGTTGGTCGCGACGATGTCGGTGTTGCCATGCGTGGTGCTGTTGACACGGACGTTCATCGTGGGATCGGTGCCGCCGTTTGAGCACTCGATCGCGTGGGTGATGGTCAGTGTGTACGTCTGACCGGGTTCGACGTCCCACGCTTGAACGGCGGGGCCCGTCGGTCCGGAAACGCACCCGCCGCCGACCGGCACGACACTGACCAGTCTAGCGGCGGCATGGGATACAACAGGAACGGCCGCGAAAACAAGCATCGCGGCCGCAGCCAGATAGCGCTTACACATATAACGCCTCCATTCCCGGGGGCGCGGAGGCTATCCGCGTAACGGGAATACGTGATAGGTTACCGCGGTCGTTCCACGTGGGTCGTCGCGTGAAACCTGACACGAGCCAGGACTGCAGCTCGACGTGCGGGGGCTCCCTCGCCACTGGACACCCGCACCGGCGCGACCCGGCCGCGGGCCGGATCGGAGGCACTCTGTATGGCGGATAGTATACTCTCTTTTGGGGCGCGTTGTGAAGACCATGTAAAGAGACTGCTGCCAGAACGGTGCAACGTGTAATGCAGATCGGCGTCATCGGGGGAGGCCCCGCCGGCCTCTACTTCGCTATCCAGATGAAGCTTCGCGACCACGGCCACCGCATCGTGGTGGCCGAAAGAAACCGTCGCGGGAGCACCTTCGGGTGGGGCGTCGTCTTCTCGGACGGCACCCTGGACCGCCTGCGCGGCGCCGACCCCGTCACCTACGAGCGCATCGCGGAAGGCTTCGTCCACTGGGACGATATCGACGTCTTCTATCGCGACGCGGTGATGCGAAGCGGCGGCCACGGTTTTTGCGGCATCGCGCGCCAACGCCTCCTCGACATTCTGTCGGCGCGGGCCGACGAGCTGGGCGTCGAGCTGCGTTTCGAGAGCGAAGTCCCCGACGAGCGCGCGTTCGCGGATTGCGACCTCGTCGTCGCCGCCGACGGCGCCAACAGCGCGGTGCGCAAGCGCCACGCCGACCGCTTTCGCCCCGACATCGACGTACGCCGCTGCCGCTACGTGTGGCTCGGCACCCAGAAGCCCTTCGACGCGTTCACGTTCTACTTCGAGGAGCGTCCGAGCGGTTGGTATCAGGCGCACTGCTATCCGTTCGGCGACGGGTGGAGCACCTTCATCGTCGAGTGCCCGGAGGAAACCTGGCGCGCCGACGGACTCGACCGCGCCAGCAAAGAGGACAGCGTCGCGTTCTGCGAGCGCCTGTTCGCGCGCCACTTGGGCGGGCACCGCTTGGTGTCGAACGCCGAGCACTTGCGCGGCTCGGCCGCGTGGCTCAACTTCCCGCGCGTCAACTGCGAGCGCTGGCACGACGGCAATCTCGTGCTGTTGGGCGACGCCGCCGCCACCGCGCACTTTTCGGTGGGATCGGGCACCAAGCTCGCGATGGAGAGCGCGATTTCGCTCGCCGATCACTTGCACGACGCCGCGCCGCTCGACGCGCGCCTCGCCGCGTACGAAGGGGAGCGCCGCGTCGAAGTCGTGCGCCTGCAGAACGCGGCGCGCAACAGCACCGAGTGGTTCGAACACGTCGCGCTCAAAGCGAACCTTGCGCCGGAGCAATTCAATTACAGCCTGATCACGCGCAGCCAGCGCGTGAGCCACGAGAGCCTGCGCGCGCGCGACCCGAAATATCTCGAGTCGTTCGAGCGCTGGCTGTGCGCGCGCGCGACCAACGGCGATCGCCGCGACGCCGTCCCGCCCATGTTCCTCCCGTTTCGACTGCGCGGCATGACGCTCGCGAACCGCGTCGCGTGTTCGCCCATGGCGATGTACAGCGCGGTCGACGGGGTCGTGAACGAATTCCACCTGGTGCACTTCGGCGCGCGCGCGCTGGGGGGCGCCGGGCTCATCTTCACCGAGATGACGTGCCCGTCGCCCGACGCGCGCATCACCCCCGGTTGCGCGGGGCTGTGGAACGACGCGCACGTGTCGGCGTGGAAGCCCATCGTCGACTTCGTGCACGCGCACGGCGAGGCCAAGTTCGCGCTGCAACTCGGGCACTCGGGGCGCAAGGGGTCGACGAAGGAGCCGTGGCTCGCGGGCGACCGCGACGACGCCCCCTTGGACGCCGGCAATTGGCCCCTGCTCGCGCCCTCCGCGCTCGCGTGGGGACCGCGCAGCCAGACCCCGCGCGAGATGACGCGCGCCGACATGGAGCGCGTGCGCGACGAGTTCGTGGCAGCGACGCGGCGCGGCGCGGCTGCGGGCTTCGACGCGCTCGAGTTGCACTGCGCGCACGGCTACCTGTTTTCGAGCTTCATTTCGCCGGTGACGAACCGCCGCACGGACGCGTACGGCGGATCGCTCGCCAACCGCCTGCGCTTCCCGGTCGAGGTCTTCGCGGCCATGCGCGCGGCGTGGCCCGCCGACAAGCCGTTCGGCGCGCGCGTCTCGGCCACCGACTGGGTCGACGGCGGCATCACCATCGACGACACCATCGCGATCGCGCGCGCGTTCCAGGACGCGGGGGCCGACTTCATCGACGTGTCGTCGGGGCAGGTGACGCCCGACCAGAAGCCGGTTTACGGGCGCATGTACCAAGTCCCGTTCGCGGAGCGCGTGCGCCTCGAGGTCGGCATCGCGACGCTGGCGGTGGGGAACATCTACGAGCCCGACCACGTCAACAGCATCGTCGCCGCGGGGCGCGCGGATTTGTGTTTGCTCGCGCGCCCGCACCTGTGGGATCCCTCGTGGACGCTGCGAGCGGCGGCGCAGCTCGGGTACGGCGGCGCCCACTGGCCCGACCAGTACCGTTCCGCGCGACGCCAGATCGAAACCTTGATGCAGCGTGCGCGGCAAGCGCCGGCGGGTCCCATATGATGGAAGGAGCGGGTGTGGGCGATGCGACGATCTTGCGCGACCGGCACGTCATCGTGACCGGCGCCGGCAGCGGCATCGGGGCGGCGATCGCGCGCGAGCTCGCGCGCCTGGGCGCCCACACGACGCTGATCGGCCGGCGCATGGAGCCTCTCACCGCGCTGCGGCGCGAATTGGAGTCGACCACTCCGGGGCGTCCGCTCGCGCGCGCCGCCGACGTCACCGACGCCGAGCTGGTGGGCCGCGCCATCCGCGACGCGTGCGCGATGCAGGGCAGCCCCTTCGTACTGGTCAACAACGCGGGCGCCGCGTTTTCCTCCGCGTTTCTCGAAACCGACGACGCCGCGTGGCGCGCCATGCTCGACGTCAACCTGATGGGTGCGGTATTCTGCACGCGCGCGGTGCTGCCGCTCATGCGCGCGCAGGGCGAAGGGCGCATCATCAACATGGCGAGCACCGCCGGGGTCGAAGGGTACCCGTACGTGTCGGCGTACACCGCGGCCAAGCACGCGCTGGTGGGACTCACGCGCGCGCTCGCGCAAGAGCTCGCGCGCGACCGCATCGGCGTCAACGCGCTGTGCCCGGCCTACACCGACACCGAGATGCTCGGTGTGGCTGCCCAGCGCGCGGCCGCACGAACCGGGCGCAGCACGGCCGACGTGCGCGCCAAGTACGCGGCCGCCAACGCCGGCGGGCGTTTGATCGAACCGGCCGAAGTGGCGCGCGTGGCGGCGTGGCTGTGCGCGCCTGCGCAGGCCGGCGTGAGCGGGCGCGCGATCGTGATCGACGGCGTCAACGACCCCTTCGCGGCCTAGAGTCCGCGCACGAAAGGCGACGCATCCGTGAACCCGAAGAGCTTCGCACCGACCCATTTTCGCTGGGGCTTCGACGACGGCGTCGCTACTATCACGCTCGACCGTCCCGCCAAGAAGAACGCGCTCACCTTCGAGTCGTACGCGGAGCTGCGCGACACCTTTCGCGCGCTCACGGGCGCATCCGCGGTGAAGGCGGTCGTGTTCACCGGCGCGGGCGAGAACTTCTGCTCGGGCGGCGACGTCAACGAGATCATCGGGCCGCTGGTGCGCATGACCGAGTCTGAGCTGCAAGCCTTCACGAAGATGACGGGCGACCTCGTCATCGCGATGATTTCGTGCCCGCAGGTGGTGGTGGCCGCGATCGACGGCGTGTGCGTGGGCGCGGGCGCCGCCATCGCGATGGCGTCGGACGTGCGCTTCGGCACCGCGCGCAGCCGGGTCGCGTTCCTCTTCGTGCGCGTCGGCCTCGCGGGGTGCGACATGGGGGCGTGCGCGATGCTCCCGCGCATCGTCGGGCACGGGCGCGCGGCGGAGCTCCTCTACACGGGGCGCGCGATGCACGGCGACGAAGCCCTCCGCGCCGGCTTCTTCAACCGGGTGAGCGAACCGGCGCGCGTGGGCGCGGACGCGCTCGCGTTCGCGCGCGAGATGGCGAGCGGTCCCACCGCGGCGCACGCGGTAACCAAGCGCATGCTGGTCGCGGAGTGGAGCATGGACCTCGTCAAGGCAATCGAAGCGGAGGCGCGCGAACAGGCAGCGCTGATGCGCACGCACGACTTCAAGCGCGCGTACGACGCCTTCGTGCGCAAGGAAACCCCGCGCTTCGAAGGGAACTGATGGCGACGCACCTCGAATGGCCCTTCTTCGACGAGCGCCACCGCGCGCTTGCGGCGAGTGCGTCGACGTGGGCGACGGCGAACCTGGCCGCGTCCACTCACGCGAAGGATCTCGACGGCGAGTGCCGTCGTCTGGTGCGCGCATACGGCGACGCGGGCTTCTTGCAGCACGTCGTCGGGCGCGACGGGTCGCTCGACGTGCGCTCGCTTTGTGTGTGCCGCGAAACCTTCGCGCAGCACTCGGGGCTCGCGGAGTTCGTGTTCGCGATGCAGGGCCTGGGGAGCGGTCCCATTTCACTGTTCGGTTCCGACGCGCTGCGCGCCGCGTACCTCCCGCGCGTCGCGGCCGGCAAGGCGATCGCCGCCTTCGCGATCAGCGAGCGCGAAGCCGGCTCCGACCTCTCCGCGATCGCGACCACCGCGCGCGTCGACGGATCGCACGCGGTGATCGACGGCGAGAAGACGTGGATCTCGAACGCGGGTGTCGCCGACTTCTACGTCGTGTTCGCGCACAGCGGCGAAGGCGGCAAGGGATTGTCCGCCTTCGTGGTCGACGCGGACACGAAAGGGCTCTCCGTGAGCGAGCGCGTCGACGTGTCGGCGCCGCACCCGCTGGGCACGCTGCGCTTCGACGGGTGCCGCGTGCCCCTCACCCAGCGCGTGGGCGAAGCGGGCAAGGGCATGGCGGTGGCGCTGGCGACCCTCGACGTATTCCGCGCCACCGTGGGCGCGGCCGCACTCGGGCTCGCGCGCCGCGCACTCGCCGAAGCCACCGCGCACGCGCGTACGCGCCGCGCGTTCGGGTCGACCCTCGCCGAGTTCCAGATGGTGCGCGCGAAGCTCGCCGACATGGCGACCGCGGTCGACGCGGCCGCGTTGCTGGTGTACCGCGCGGCGTGGGTCAAGGACACGCAGAAGCGGCGGGTGACGCGCGAAGCCGCCATGGCGAAGGCTTTCGCCACCGAGGCGGCCCAGCGCGTGATCGACGACGCCGTCCAGATCCTGGGCGCGCGCGGCGTGGTGGCGAATTCGGTGGTCGAAACGTTGTACCGCGAGATTCGCCCGCTGCGCATCTACGAAGGCGCGACCGACATCCAGCGCCTGGTGATCGCGCGCTCGCACCTCGAGGAGGAATCGTGATGCGCATCTTGTCGCGGGGCGGCAAGCGCCCGAGCGGCTACAGCGACGGCGTCGAGGCGCGCGGCCGCGTCATCTTCGTGGCCGGCCAGATCGGCACGCGCGACGACGGCTCGTTCGTGGGCACCGACCTGGCGTCGCAAGCCGCTCAGGCGCTCGCGAACATCGCGGCCGTGCTGCACGCGGGCGGCGCGCGGCCGGAGCACGTCGTGCGCATGACGTGGTACGTGACCGACGTCGACGAGTACCGCCGCTCGCGCCCCGCGCTGGGCGCGGCGTATCGCGCGGTGATGGGGAATCACTACCCGGCGATGACGTTGGTCGCGGTGGTGGCGCTGGCCGACCCCAACGCGCGCGTCGAGATCGAAGCCACCGCGGTCGTGCCCGACGCGAAGGCGTGAGCGGAGCGTACCGATGAGCGACGCGCGCCCCGTTTTCCCCGAGCGCTTCAACCTAGCCGACTACTTTCTGTTCGACCGCGTGCGCGAGGGTCGCGGTTCGCACCCCGCGCTCCGCTACGGCGCGCGCTCGTATTCGTACGACGACGTCGCCGCGCGCACCCGCGCGCTCGCGAGCTATCTGGAGTCCGCCGGGGTCGCCCCGGAAGCGCGCGTGTACATCGTGCTCCCCGACGCGCCCCCCTTCGCGTGGTCGTTCTTCGCCACCCTGGCCCACGGCAACGTGGTGACGATGGGGAATTCGATCGCCCCGCGCGACGACCTCGCGTACGTGATCGACTACGTGCGCGCCGCGGTGCTGATCACGGTGCCGCAGGTGGCCGCCGACCTGGCGGACGTGATCGCAAACGCGCCGCACCTCCAGTGCGTGCTCGTGGCGCCCGACGTCGCCACCGGCGAAGACCCCGAGGGCCCGTGCGAGATTCCGCCCTCGCTGCGCGGCGCGCGCGCGCGCGTCGACACGTTGAGCGACGCCATCGCCGCCGGCACGCGCGACCCGCGCGCGCTCCCCGACGTGCGTCGCGACGACCCCGCCATCTGGCTCTTCACCTCGGGTTCGACCGGGCGGCCCAAGGCCGCCACCCACACGCACCGCGATTTTGCGTACAACACCGAGGTGTACGCCAAGCGCACGGTGGGCTATCGCGCGGACGACGTCACCGTGAGCGTGCCGCGCCTGTTCTTCGGCTACGCCACCGGCACCAACTTGATGTTCCCGTTCGCGGTCGGCGCGACGGCGGCGCTCTTCTCCGAGCGCCCGACCGCGGAGTCGCTTGCGAACGCGATCGCGATGTACCGTCCCAGTGTTGTCACCAACGTGCCCACCATGATGTCGAAGCTCGTCGAGCACGACGACGCGTTGCGCGCGCGCGGCGAGCCCGCGCTCGACTTCCGCTCCATTCGCTTCCACCTCTCGGCCGGGGAGGCACTCCCGCCGGCTTTGCTCGAGCGCTTCCGCGCGCGCTTTCGCAACGACGTCTACGACGGCATCGGGTCGGCGGAGATGTTCCACATCTACGCGTCGAATCGCCCCGGCGACGTAAGACCGGGCTCGCTGGGGCGCGCGGTCGAGGGCTACGAGATTCGCATCCTTCCCACCGACGCCACCGAGGCGGGCGCCGACGAAGTGCCGCGCGGAGACGTGGGCGTGATGTGGGTGCGCGGCGACAGCGTCGCCATGAGTTACCACGGCGACCGCGACAAGAGCTGGGAGACCTTCCACGGCGCGTGGTGCCGCACCGGCGATCTGTTCCGCATGGACGACGAGGGCTACCTGTGGTTCTGCGGGCGCGCAGACAGCCTGTTCAAGGTGGGCGGGGTGTTCGTGGCACCGCTCGAGATCGAAGAATGTCTGCTGGAGCACGACGCGGTCGCGCTGGCGGCGGTGATTCCCGCCGAGGAGTCCGGGCTCGTGAAGCCGAAGGCATTCGTCACGCTGCGCGAGGGCGTCGACCCGTCCGACGACGGCGCGCGCGACGAGCTCCGCCGCGCGCTCCAGGAGCACGTGAAGGAGCGCCTCTCCAAGCACAAGTATCCGCGCTGGGTCGTCTTCGTCGACGACCTGCCGAAGAACGACCGCGGCAAGATCGACCGTAAAGTGCTCGTCGACCGCGAACGCGCGGGGGAGAATCCGTGGCGGTGACGCCGAAGGAGAACGTGTTCATCGCGCGCATGACGACCGACGAGCTCGCGGCCCTCGTCGCGCGCGGTGCGCTTGTCGTGCTCGTGCCGGTGGGCGCGATCGAACCCCACGGGCCCCACCTTCCGCTCGACACCGACCTCGTCATCTCGCGCGCGAGCTCCGAGCGCGCGGCGCGGGCCTTGATCGCGCGCGGGCTATCGGCGCGCGTCGCCCCCGACGTCCCCTACGGCGTCACCCATTTCGCCGAAGGCTTCGCGGGCGCGGTGAGCGTCCCCGCCGAGGCGGTGGTCGCGTATCTACGCGGCGTCGTGGAAGGTTGGCTCGCGACGGGGGCGTCGCACGTGTGCCTCGTCAACAATCACCTCGAGCCCGCGCACGACACCGCCGTGCGCGCGGCCGTGGCCGGCTTCGAGAAAGCGCGCGCGTCGGTCGCGAGCCCGCTCACACGCCGTTGGGCGCGCACGCTGTCGGAAGAATTCAAGCGCGGCGCCTGCCACGCGGGCGAATACGAGACCTCGATCGTGCAGGCGGCGGATGCGGCCGCGGTGCGCGACGCCATTCGCCGCGCGCTCCCCGATGTCGACGTGAGCCTCTCCGCGGCAATCGCGCGCGGCGTCGACCGCTTCCGCGACATGGGACTCACCCAGAGCTACGCCGGCGCCCCGGCGCGCGCGACGCCGTCGCACGGCGACGAGATGCTCGACCGCCTGGCCGAAATGATCGTGGGCGAGGTTCTCGAAGGGATGGGGTAGGGGCCGAGGGTGTTCCCGACGCGAACTTCCGCAGCGCGATACCAAATGTCTCGCGCGAGGACCCGAGAGCGGAGGGAAGCCCCTCGGCCCCTCGCGATACTCAAGACACCTCGCCGCGCGACAGCTCGGACAGGCGATAGTGCGAGCGCCACGCGTAGTACAACCCGGTGAGCGTGATCGGAAAGAACTGCGTCGCGTGGTAGATGGTCGACACCGCGAGCGCTTCGCCGCGCGCGATTCCGAACATCCCCAGGCCGAGTACGAACGCGTACTGCATCGTCCCCAGGAACGCGGGCGCGGACGGAATCATGGCACCGAGTGAAATCGAGACGATGAGGAACACGCTCGCCATGAACGGCACCGGCAGGGCGAAGGCGCGCACACTAAAAAACACGCCGAGGGTGGCGAAGCCCCACACCGCGACGGAGAGCAGCGTGATGGGGAGCGCGAGCCGCGGACGCGTCACCACGCCGAGCCCGTCGACGAAGGAGTCGGCGGAGCCGTGCACGCGGCGCTGCACGTCGGTCGGGAGGCGGTGCATGGCGCGTGCGAGCAGCGAGCGGAAGCGGCGCCGCCAGCGCACCATCGCGAACAACAGCGCGAACAAACCAACGTTGAAAACGATGAGGACCTCGGTGCTGCGCGCGAGCCAGCGCGGCGCCGAGATCGTCACCATGCAATACCAGATCAGCACGATCAGGATGAACACGTCGACCACGCGCTCGTAGACGATGGTCGCGAAGGACGCCGACTTGCTCACGCGCTCGGTACGCCCGATGGCGATGGCGCGCACGAACTCGCCCAGGCGTGCGGGCAGGAGGTTGTTGACCATGAACGCGATCGCGGTCGCCGACCACAACGGGCGAATCTTGCAGTCCTTGACCGGCTCCATCATGTACTTCCAGCGCACCGCGCGGCTGAAGTGGCCCAGCATGGTGAAGACGACGCCGGGCACCACGTAGATCCAGCGCGCGTGGTCGAACGCGGCGGCGAAAGACGCCCAGTCGATGCCGCGCAGCGCGAGGTACAGGAACACCGCGCTCACCACCACGCCGAACACGAGCTTGCGGCGAATCGACGTCATCGCGCGCGCCTCGCTTGCGCGTCACGCACCGCGTCGGCGACGAGCTCGTCGAGCGAGCGCGGCACCCCGCCGAGTTGGACGAAGTCGGTCGCGACTGACTGTCGTCGCGCGGCGCGCAACCCGCGCACGTTGGTGGCGTTGATGGGCAGTCGCTTGCCGGCGACGCGCCCCGCGATGGTCAAGGCCCACAGCGCGGGCAAGGAGGGCACCGCGACGAAGCGGCAGCGCGCGCCGGTGGCTCGGCGCACGGCGAGGAGGACGTCGCGCAGCGTATACGACGCGGGCTCGTGGACGTGCCACGCGCGCCCGCGCAGCGCGGAAGCGTCTGCGGAGAGCGAGCGCGCGACGGTCGCCGCGAGAAAGCGCGGGTCGACGAGGTAGACGGGGGTGACGCCGTTGTCGAGGAGCGGCACGACCGGCGAGCGCCGCACCGACTCCATCATGCGCCCGAACAGACCGCCCGCGCCGACCACCAGGCCCAGCCGCAGCACGACGGCGTTCGCCTCCTGGAACGACGACTCGAGGTCGCGCTTCGCGCGCGCGTAGTCCGACAGCTCCGCACCCGTCGCGGAGAGGCTGCTCAAGAACACGTGCGCGAGGCCGCGCGTCTCGTCCAGCCAGCGCCGGGTTCCCTCGACGTTGACGCGATACTCGTCAGGGCCCGCGTAGTACGCGGCGTGCACCACGGCGTCGACGCGTTCGCGCGCGAGCAGGTCGCGCAGCGACTCGCCGAGCGCACAGCGGTGGACAGCATCGAAGTGGGGCGCACCGTCTTCGCGGCGCGCGGTGCCGACCACGCGCCAGCCGTTCGTGTGAAAATGGGCGGCGAGGATTCCCGCGATGAAGCCGTGCGCACCCGTGATGAGGATCGTGCTCACGACGTCCTCGCGTTCTGCTGCGCGACGCCGGCCGCGACGCGCATCGCATTCGCCATCATCCCGAAGGACATGTTCTTGGCCGGCAAGGTGGGAAACGACGCCGAGTCGGCGATGTACACCGCGCGCGTGCCGTGCAGGCGACCGTCGACGCCGCACTCGTACGCCCGCGGCGCTGCGCGCATGGGTAAACACCCCGCGTAGTGGATGGCGTGGCCGGTCGGCACTTGCACCGCGAGCGACGGGAACGTCCACGCGCCGAGCGCGCGCATGAACGCGAACAGCGGTTTCGCCTTCGCAAGGTCGAAGGTCGCGGGCTGTCCGTCGATGCGAAGGCGCCCGTTCCCTTGCAGCGAGAGCGTCGAGGGACGCTCGCCGCTATCGGGTTGGTAGACCTGCATGACCAGCATCGCGGGCAACAGGTGGCGAATGAGCGCGAGATTCCCGCGCGCCGCGTAGGGCAGGCTGGCGAAGAACTCCGCGCGCAAGGGCGACGTGATCTCCATCAAGCTTCCTTGGCACACGGCGTGGTAGGTATCCGACTCCCAAACCAAGTTGAGCTGCACGAGGCCGAACGCTCCGGTGTCGAGCGCCTGTCCGATCGCGCCCGGGAGCACGAACGGGATCTGCAGCGCGGGATTTTCGAGCAGCGCGAGCCGGGTGCGAAAATCGTCGAACGACCGCAGCACGATCTTGGCGGTGTTGATGGCACCCGCCGCCAGCACTAGCGCGCGTCCTTCGAACGCGACCGGCGCGCGCGTGTGGGCGTCGGCCGCGCGCACGGTGACGCCGTTCTCGTGCTCGCGAAACGACTCGACCAGGGTGCCACGACGATACTCGACGCGGCCCTGCGCGATCAACTTCTCCAGCGTGTAGCGCGGCGAATACAACGCGGGCTGCTCTTGCCAGAACTCGGTGTTGTCGTACGCGAGCGGAGCGCGCCCGTCGTGGGCTTCGGTCAGCATTGCGATCCGCGCTCGGCCGAGGTGGAACGCGGGTGAGAGGCTGCGCTTGCGACGGCGATAGGTTTCGTAGACGCGTTCGACCTTGCGCGACAGGCGCACGGGCGGCAGCAACCCTTCGGCGCTCCCGAAGAACGGTGCCAAGTCGTCGTCGACGCCGGCAATGCCGATCTCCGCGGTGAGCTTGTCGAAGTAGGGGTCGAGGTCGCGCGCGCCGATGGGGAAGCGGTCGTAGTCGAGCGCGCAGAAGCGATAGAGCCCCGCACCCCACGCGTTGGCGAGCCCGCCCATCGCGAAGCTCTGGATGCTCGAGAAGCCGTGCTCGTCGACCGGCGTCCACTCGCGCGCGCCCGCGGTGACGTATTCCGCGTTCGGTGTCGTGAGCTTCACCGGCACGCGCGGCTTGCGGAGCAGGTTCGCCAGCCCCTGAAAGCGCGCGCCGATTGTGAGGTCGAAGCTGTCGTGCGCGGCCTTGAAGTCGTAGAGGTTGCCCGCCGCACGCACCGGCGCCTGCGGAACCACGCCGACGTCGAGCACGAGCGGACGCACGCCGCGGTCCGCGAGCTCGAGCGCGGCCGCGATCGCGGAGGCTCCCGCGCCCACCACGATCACGTCAGACATCGCGCACGCGCGCGAGGAGGAGCGCGCCCTTCGCAAGTTTGTACGCGGTGCGAAACGCCCCCGCGAAGAGTACCGTCCACGCGGCGGCGCGCGAGGGGCGCCGCTTGACGAAGTAGCGCTGATTCTCCGGCGCCGATTCGGCGAGGTAGACCATGAGGCGCATGTGCTCCGATAGGAGGGGCAGCCGGCGTCGGTAGCGCGCGGCGACTTCGAGCGCTTCCACGTCGCGCACGCCGGCGAGGGCGCGTCGATAGGCGGCGCGCGCCTCCGGGGTCGCGGCGGCGTCGAGCAGCGCGGACGCTTCGAGATAGCGGTCGATCACGGCGCGCGGGGCGGCGGCGCCGAACACGGCGCGATACAAGCGTTCGGCGTCGTGGCGCGGGTCGGCGTCGGCGGGCGAGTGGGCCATGCGGGCGACTACGCGCGCGGGTGGTTGTCGTCGCGCGCGCGCGGCGACTGGGCGCGGTCGAGCGCGATGGTACGCACGAGCTGGGTGATGCTGGCTTCGAGGTCGCGGATCTTCGAGTACAGCACGAGGCCCGCGAACGAGAACCCGACGATGGCGAGGTAGAAAAACAGGTCGGCGCCGCGTCCGACGCCGACGAGGTTGGCGACCTTGGTGGTGAAGTCGGGAACGACCACCATGGTGATGCCGAGCAGCCCGATGGCGAGCACGACGACGCGGTCGAGGAGCCCCGAGCGCAAGCGGCTGAAGTAGAGCATCACGACGCCGATCAACATCAGAATCAGGACGAACTGTACCGGCCTCATCGGAAGATCCTCCTCAACATGAGATCGATGACGATCTTGACGGCGTTGAGCGACGACTGTCCCTTCGCCATCGAGTACTCGGTGTACGAAATGGTGGTGGGCCGCTCGACGCAGCGCAGGTGGCGGCGGCGTATCTGGTGGAGTATCTCGGACGCGTGCGCGAAGCGGTTCTCGCGCAAGTCGATGTGCGACGCCGCCTGCGCGGTGAACGCGCGCAGCCCGTTGTGCGCGTCGGTGAGCCACAGCCCCGTCAAGAAGCCGTTGACGACGACGCCCGCGCGCAGGAGCGCGCGACGCCCCCCGGGGACGCGCGCGCGGTCGGCGTCGGTCAAGAAGCGCGAGCCCAGGACGACGTCGGCGTCGCCCGCGCGTAGCGGCTCGAGCAGGCGCTCGATGTCGTCCGCGCGGTGCTGTCCGTCGGCGTCGAAGTGGACCACGTAGCGCGCGCCGTGCGCGATCGCGAAGTTCATGCCGGTCTGGAGCGCGGCGCCTTGACCGAGATTCATGGGATGGCGAAGCGCGTAGACGGGGAGCCCGCGCAGCACGTCGGAGGTATCGTCGGAAGAGGCGTCGTCGACCACCACGATGGAATAGCCGCGTTCGATGAGCGGCGCCAGCGATGAGCGAATGACGCGGCCTTCGTTGTAGGCCGCGACGACGACGAATACTTCGCGGTTGTCCATGGGCATGCTAGTTGGCGGCCCCGGCGGCCGCACGCGCGCACGCGTCGCGGTCGACGCGCACGAGCGCGATGTCGGGGTCGTCGAACACGAGTGCGAACGCAGGCGCGACCGTGATTGCGGCCCCGGCCGCGCGGTGTTCGGGCCGTACCACGACGAACAAGGGCGCCTCCACCGACGCGAGCGCCGCGAGCGCGTCGGTGTCGATCGGGCCCGGTCCGTAGAGTGCCTCCAGCACGTGGTGGCGTCGAGACATTTCCGTTTTCGGATAGCCCCACTGGTACGCGTACGCCTCCGTGCCCCAAAAGTAGCGCCGCGGTCCGGTGACGAGGAGCGGCACCCGGTCGTGGTCGTCGATGAAGACGGCGTCGCGCGGCGTGTTGGCGCGCACCCACTCCGAGAGGCGTGCTTCGGCGGGGGTGACGACGACGGCATCCGGCGTCCCGAAGCAGCTCACGAACGCGATCGCGTTGACGGGCACGAAGAACAACAGCACCCAGACCGCGAGCGCGCGGACGCGGGCGCTCCCGCTGCGCGCGAGCACCGAGTCCACGATCGCGAAGCCGGCCACGATCGCAAACGGGATGAACACGAAACAACCGAGCTTGCTGATGTTGGGCCCCGGCAGCGAGATCGAGAAGCAGAACGCGGTCAGCGCGAGGGTGGCCAAGGCGAGGAGCCGCGGGCCCACCGCGCGGTCGGACCAAAACGACCGCGCGCGCAGCGACACCACGATCACGAAGGCGCACGAGATCAGGATGCCGGCGATCTTACGCGGCGAGAAGTCGAGCGGGAATACCTGCTCGCGTTCCTTCGCCTGCATGACATGGTGGAGATAGGGCGTCAACGCGAACAGGCACGCGACCGCCACCGCGAGCAACGTCACAACGGCGCGCGCGTCGTATCCGTCGACGCGCCGTCGCGCGAGATGGAGCAGCACGGCGCCCCCGAACAACCCGGCGAGAAACACGAAGCCGACCAAGCTGTGGAAGCCGAGCATCCCGACGACCGAGAGCGTGAAGAGCGCGAGCGCGTAGCGACGGCGGCTCTGCACGTAGTCGACCGCTCCCGACCAGGCGCCGATCATGAACACGAGGGCCAGCCCGAACGCCGTCGCGACCATGAACTTGTCGAGGAAGAACTCTTGGTTTGAATAGATGTTCATGAACCCGTACGCGCGATCGTAGTGGAGCGGGGTGAGCGCGAAGGTGCGCCGCACTTCTTCCATGCCGCGCACGTCGCCGGTGAACGCCTTGATGAACTTGAACGGGAGAAAGATCCAGAACGCCGCGTTGAAGGTCAGCACCAGCGTCGCCATGGCGGCGAAGCGGTGCGCGAAGCGCGGGCGCAGGACGCCGGCGAATTGGTACGCCGCGAGCACGAGTGCTACCACCGCGTGCGCGTTGACGACCGCCATCACCCAGAACGAGCTCAGGCGCAGCGCGTCAGAGAGGGTCGCGAGCAACACGTGGTAGAACCACATGTACTGGAGGGGAAGCCCGACGAAGTACGGGTCCTCGGGCGGCAGACCGAAGTCACGGATCTCTGCGACGACGGCGGCGTGGAACCACGCGTCGGAGCGGATGCGCCACCATTCGCGCGTGAAGGGGAGCGTCGAGCAGAGAAGGAGGAGTCCGACGACGAACACGAGGAGCGCAATCGTCTCGCGGCGGTCGAGGCGCACGACGGCAGGCCGCGTCACCAAGCCGCCGGCGAGCGCGAGCACCGTTGTCGACACGAGCACGCCCCAGGTCGCGGCGTGGGGCGACCCACCCGCCAGCATGACCGCGGTCGCGACGAGAGTGATCACCACCGGCGAGGCGATGAACCC
>CAZLLI010000066.1:0-15609 GCA_964560355.1 uncultured bacterium
GCTTCGCGGGGCCGCGCTTCTTCGTGCGCACGGCGGGGCTCGAGATGCACCCGATGGACACCGCCGACCGCTCCGAATTCCTGGCTGGTGAGGGCGGCGTGTTCCTGTGCAACATCACCAAGTGCTGCACGCACGTGTGCCCGGAAGACATCCACATCACCGACAACGCCATCATTCCGCTGAAAGAGCGCGTCATCGATCGCAAGTACGACCCGCTGCAGTGGCTCGTGCGCAAGGTGACGGGGAAGAAGTAGCCCGTTGCGCCGGCGCCGCGACCCGTCCGATCGCACGATTGGCGTCGCCCTCGCCGTTCTGACCGTCGCGGTTCGTCTCCCGCTCCTCGTGCGGGCCGACCTCGTCACCTACGACGGCACCTACTACATCAACCAAGCGAAAGCACTGCTGCACGCGTCGCTCTCCGGGGGCGCCTTCCCGATCGGCTACCCGCTCCTAATCGCGCCGCTGCTCGCCGTCGTGCGCGACGGCGTGCTCGCGGGCGCGCTGGTGTCGCTGGTCGCGGCGATGGGATCGGTGGCGGTGTTCGAGCGCTTGTGTCGCCGGCACGTTCGTCGCTCGCTGGCACTCCTCGCCGCCATCGTGTTCGCGACCACGCCGTTGTTCATGCGCGTCTCCGTACTCACGTTCTCGGAGTCGGCGTATACGTTCTGGGTGCTGCTCGCGCTCGCGCTGTTCGACCAGCGACCGGCGCGCGCGGGCGCCGCGATCGGGATGGCGGCGGCGACGCGCCCGGAAGCGGTCGCGATCGCGGGTGCGCTCTCGGCGGTGGCCGCGGCGCGCTGGCTGCGCGCGCGCACCGTCGCGCGACCGCGCTCGCTCTTCGCGTTCGCGCTCGCCTTCGTGCTGGTGTACGGCGCCGGCGTCGCCGTGATGTCGGCTGCGCAAGGACGCGTGACGTTGTTGTCGCGCGCGGGTGCCTTCAAGTCGGTGGCGACGCCGTGGCAGCTGCGCGAAGGATCCGTCGACTACGCGGGCAAGGACAGCCTCGAAGCCGCGCTCGCGCGCGAGCGCCCCGGTTTCGACCGGCGCGAGTCGTACGTCGAGGTGTTGCGCGAGGAGATCGTCGGGTTGTCGCAGCACCTGATGATCGTGGTCCCCGCGCTCGCGGTCGCCGGAGCGGTGGTGTACCGCGGCGCCGTCGCGACCGCGCTGCTCCCGCTTCTTTTCATTCCGTTCTTCACCGAGGCGCGCGGACAAACGCGCTGGCTGGTGCCGTACCTCGCGCCGCTCGTGTTCTACGCCATCCTCGTGATCGAAAAGATGCGATCCGATCGCCTGCGCACCGCGGTCGCGGCGGTGGTCGCGGCGCTGGCCGCGGTGTCACTGTACGCGAACCGCTCCGTTTACTCGACCGGCGTCGAATCGGAGTACGCGAGCACGCGCGACGTCGCGCGGCGCTTCGCGCCGCGCGTCCAACCCGGCGACGCCGTCGCGGGGCGCAAGCCGTACTTCGCCTTCTACGCGGGTGCGCGCTACGTCGACATCCCCGCCGCCCCCTACGACGACACCATCGCGTTCGTCGAGAAGAACGCGCGCTACTTGGCGCTGGAAGAAAGGACGGTCGACCGCCTGCGGCCCATTCTGCGGCCGCTCGTCTACGACGCGGCCGCGGTGCGCGGCGAGCTACGCTACCGGCAGATCGTGGTCGAACCGACCGGGGAGTTCGTGTACGAGCGCACCGGCGCCACCGATTCGCTGTCGATGCGGCGCCTCACCACGCCCGCCATCGGCGACCTGACGCCGTCGTGGTCGCCCGACGGGTCGCGCGTCGCGTTTCGCCGCTTCGTCGAGGACGGCGGCGCGGCCGTGTGCGTCGTCGACAAGGACGGCGGCAACCTGCGCAAGCTCGCGCGCACGACGCGCGAGCGCGACGCCATCGCGTGGTCGCCAGACGGCGCGCGCGTCGTGTTCACCGGCTTGATCGACGGCAACTTCGAGCTCACGTCGCTCGACGTGCGCACCGGGCAGACGACGCGCGTCGTAAGCAGCGCGTCCCACGAGTGGAGTCCGTCCTTCGCGCGCGCGACCGGCGCGTTCCTCTTCTGCAGCGATCGCGACGGCACCCCGGCGACGTGGATGCTCGCGCGCGGCGCGCGCGAACCGCGGCGCGTCTCGCTCGCAAACGGCGTCGCGGACCTCGCGAGTGCATCGCCGGCGGGGACGCGCGCGGCCTGGGTCGACCTGGAGGGACGCTTGATCTTCTGGGATCTCGCGACGCGTGAAGGTATCGGCGTGTTCGAGCCGCGCGGCGTCATCTCGCCCGCGTCGTGGAGTCCCGACGCCAGCATGGCCGTCATCGAGGCGTTCGATTGGAATTCGGCGCGCCTCTACCTCGTCGACACGTCGAACGGGCACGCGCTCATGCTCACGCGTTCGCGCACCGGCGACGGCATGCCGTCGTGGAGTCCGGATGGGAGCGAAATCGTTGCCGTCACCGCGCGCGGCGGTCCCCCGAGCATTTGGGTCTACGGAAACCTGGAGCCCTTCATTAAGGCGCTGCGCGCGGACTACGACGTGCGGGTGCTACAGCGCCCCGCGCAGCTGCGTACGCCCCCGCCCGCGGGGCTGCGCCGCGTTCTCCCCGAAGAAACGAAGTAAGACTAGCTCGTGCGCGACTCGCCGCGCATGACGACGGTCCGCACCGGGTAGGGAATCTCGATGCCTTCCTGCCGGTAGCGCTTGTGCAGCGCCTTGATGAACTCGTGCTGCGCGAGCACCTGCGCGCCGTAGTCGTGGTAGCGGATGATGACGCTGAATCGAATGCTCGAATCACCGAATGACTCGTAGCGCACCAGCGGCTCGAACTCCTTCACCGCGCCCTCGACGCGATTGACGACGTCGCGCGCGACTTCGATGGTCACGCGCTCCACCTTCTCGAGGTCGCTGTCGTAGGCGACGCCGAGCGTGGTGCGCACCGCGAACTCGCGCTCCTCCAGCGAAAAATTCACGACGATGGCTTCGGCGAGCTTCTTGTTGGGAATGATGACGATGTTGTTGTTCAACATCTTGATGGTCGCGCTGCGCCAGCCGATGTCGTTGATGAAGCCTTCTTGACCGCCGTCGAGGCGCACGAAGTCGCCCACGTTGATCTGCCGCGACGCCAGCACCTGCAGCCCGGAGAAGAAATTCGCCAGCGTGTCCTGCAGCGCGAGTGCCACCGCCAAGCCGCCCACGCCCAGCGCGGTCAGGATGGGCGTGATCTTGATCCCCATGGTTTGGAAGATGATCAAAAGGCCGAAGGTCAGGATGATGACGTTGACGACGATTTTCGCGATGCTCACCGACGACGGGAACAAGCGCGACGCGTAGTGCGTGGTGACGCCGCTCGCGAAGCGGCTCACCACCACGATCGAGAACACCAACACGGCCAGGCGCCCCGCCATCGTGATGTGGTGGCTCATGGAGAGCGGGATCGGAAGCGCGGGCAGCGCCGCGAAGATGCCGAACAGGAAGAAGCCCCAGCGCGCCACCCCGCGCAGCGAATCGATCACGATGTCGTCGAACTTGACGTCGGTCGAGGCGGCGAATTTGCGCATGCCGGCGATCAGCACGCGCTCGACGACGAAGCCCGCCAGCGTCGAAAGCAGCACGATGCCGCCCGCGACGATGAACGCGCGCGTGTTGCCGGAGACAGCGGAGAAATCGATGGCGGAAAAGACGCTCACGCGCGCAAGACTAACCGCAGCGGCGGTGTCTCGTCAACGCGCGGCGGCGAGCGGCGGGGCAACCGCGGTCGGCGGCTTGACCGAGATCGAGAACATGCCTTCGGTGAAGGTGCGACTGCCGACCGGGTCGCCGGTGGTGAAGTCGCGCATCTGGAAGCGCACGTTTTTCAACGTTCCGGTGGCCACGTTTTCGTCGACGAAGGAGAGCGTGAAGGACCCGCCGTCGACCGCAAACGACTCGACCGGGTCCTCGCCGGTCGGAATCTCCTGGTAGTACAGCCACACCGCGCCCGGGTCGGAGGTGGCTTCGGCCAAGTCGGCGGTGACGCGGAGCGCGGCGGGGAAGCTCTGCACCGCGAACACCATGCGCACCACGAAGGTGCCGTCGGCGGAGGTGACCTCGGCGCGCACGTCGTAGCGGTTTTGCGACGTCAGCACCACCGAGACGTCGGGGTCGTCGACGCAAAACTCGAACGGGTCCGCGCGCCCCGCGATGCGCAGTCCGACGCCGGTCTCGCCCCCGCACAGACGTTGGTCGGGGTCGAATGGATCGTCTTCGCCGCACGCGACTATAAGGAGGAGGGCGGCGAGCGCCGCCAGCCCGCGATAGCGGGTATTGGTGCGACGGCGGCGCTGCGTTATCATAGGGGCAAGATATGCGGACCGATTCGGCGATGCGACTGCTATTTCTCGGCGCGGCGAGCGTCGCGCTCGTCGTCGGCGCGTGCTCCAAGAAGGGCGCGTCGAGCGAGCGCGCGGCCAACTCGGACAGCGCGGTCGCGACCAGCGCGTCGCTCTCGGCCGTCGTCGTGCGCGCGGCGGGCGTGCGCTTCGACCCGCCGTCGACGTGGTCGAGCAAGAACTACCGCGTCGAATCCAAGTCGGGCCCGCTCGCGTCCGCGGAGCAAGACGGCGCCGAGCACCTCGTGATCGTGCATTACCGCCCCGACCAGCCCGGCAACCGCGAGGCGTCATTGTGCCGCATCGCCGTGTTCCCGCGCGCCGAGTGGGCGCGCATCGAAACCGACGACGGCCCGCCCATCGGCACCGTGGTCGACTCGTTGAACGCGTGGGTGTACGTCGCGCAGCTCCCGCAGTCGAATCCCTATCCCGACGCGTCGCTCGACGCCGAACAGTTCGACGCCATGCGCCTTTCCATCCGCGAATTGCGCGCGCGCTTCGCCATCGAGGGCGGCGGCCCCGACCAGCACGCGCCCGACACCGGCGAGCTGTGACGCCGTGCGCGCGCTTGCGTGGATCGCCGCGGCGTGCGCGCTCGTCTTCGCGGGAAACGTGGCCGCGCAAAGCGAGCAAGAGATGAACGACCAGCGCGAACGAATGGTCGACCGCCAGATCGAGAAGCGCGGCATCGAGAACCCGCGCGTGCTGCAGGCGCTGCGCGACGTGAAGCGCCACCTCTTCGTCCCGCCCGACGAAGTCTCCGAAGCCTACGAAGACCACCCCCTCCCCATCGGCCACGGGCAAACCATCTCGCAACCCTACATCGTGGCGTTGATGACCGAGTCCATCGACCCGCAGCCCACCGACCGCGTGCTCGAGATCGGAACCGGCTCCGGCTATCAGGCCGCCGTGTTGTCGAAACTCGTCGCGCGCGTGTACACCATCGAGATCGTCGACGCGCTCGGCCGCGACGCGAAGAAGCGCCTCGCCGACCTCGGCTACGACAACGTCAGCGTTCGCGTCGGCGACGGCTACAAAGGATGGCCGGAAGAAGCCCCCTTCGACGCCATCGTCGTCACCGCCGCGCCGCCCGAGATCCCGCAAGCCCTCGTCGACCAACTCGCCGACGGCGGCTGCATGGTGGTGCCCGTCGGCACCGCGTTTCAGGAACTCCTATTGATCGAAAAGAAGAAGGGCGAAGTCACCAAACGCGTGATTACCGCGGTGCGCTTCGTCCCCATGGTGAAAGGGAACGACTAAGGCCCGACACGATCGTTCCCCTCCGCTCAGGTCCTCGCTCGAGATCACAATTTTGTGTCGTATCTCGCTGCGGAAATCGCGTCGGGGAATCGATCGTGTCGGCCGTTCATGAGCAGGCGGTCGCACAGAAACCCGATCTCCAACTACTCCGCCCCTTTTGACTCGCCTTTGCCCACTGTGAACTCAATTGTCGTAATCAAATCGGAGAATGGAGTTCTCGTGCATGACGAAGACGGTTTTCCCGAAGACGTCGACGGATTCTGGGGGATCAAGGCTTTGGCCATGCGTTCCCTGCGAGTAGAAGTCGCTGAGGTACTGGCCGTTGAGGTCGAATCTTTTCACTCGAAAATTGGAGGTATCGGCAACGTAAAGATTGCCCGCTGAGATGTCGAGACCCCATGGCCCGTCAAACTCGGATGGGCGGCTGCCTGGCTGCCCAAACTTGAAGAGTGGCCGGCCGTCGGCCGCATAAACCAAGATTCGATTTCGCCAGAGGTCGGAGACAAATACCCTTCCTGCATCCGCCACAGCAATTCCCGCCAGCCCGCCGTTTCCCAGTTGATCGGTATGCTCCACCGTCCATTCAGTTTCAAACGACCCGTTGGGCCCATACTTTACGACCATGTCGCGATAATCATCCAAGACATAGATGTTTCCGAATCCGTCGACATCGAGTCGATCGCCTCCGCTACAACCATTTCGATCGCGCCGTTCCGGCCATGACTTGATCACAGAATAACTCGTGTCGAGGACCACGACGTTGCTCCATGCCAAGGCGAAGATACGCCCATTGGCGTACGCGAGGCTGCAAACGTCAACCGTGTCCAGATCCAGTACCACAAACGAACGCCCGATCAATTCGCCGTCCCTCGAGTACTTCAAGACGTCGGGCTCCCAGAACTGTGCGACATGAAGGTTTCCTTGGCCATCCACGGTGACGGACCACGTGTCCATTTCCCACTCGGCTTGATACACGGGCGGGCTTGTGTCTACAACGGAGTTGGGATGCGATGGGTCGTCGTTGCAAGATGAGACCACGGCAACGAGAAACACGGCTAAAAGGAGAGTCCAGGTGTGATGCGGCTGTGACGACAATACTGATCCCCGTGTTACATATCTTGGAACGCAGCGCGTGACAGGCCTCGCCTTGGACTACTCCGCCGCTTTCGACTCGCCCCGTCGCACCGTGACCACGGTGTGAATCCCGCCCCGCACGAAAAAATCTCCCACCACTTCGATGAAGCGCGGCTTGGTCGCGGCGACGATGTCGTCGAGGATGCGGTTGGTGACGGCTTCGTGGAACGCGCCTTCGTTTCGAAACGACCACAAGTAGAGCTTGAGCGACTTCAATTCGACGCAGAGCTCGTGCGGCACGTAGCGGATGCGAATGGTGGCGAAGTCGGGCTGGCCGGTGCGCGGGCACAGGCAGGTGAACTCGGGGCAGTCGAACGAGATCAGGTAGTCTCGGTCGGGGTGCGGGTTGGGGAAGACTTCGAGGTCTTTGGAAGGCTGTGCCGGCATGTCTCGATTGTAGCGGACGGAAGCGCGCGCGGCAACCTCACCACTTGAGAATGGTCACTTCGCCGATGTCGACGCCGGTGTAGGTGTCGTCGTCGAAGAAATAGTCGCGCAGTTGGTGGTTGGGCTGGTTGGCGATGCGCAGCAGCTTGGCCTGCACGCGGTAGCGCCCGGGCGCGATGTCGCTCGGGATGACGAGGCGCACGTCGTCCTCGACGATGTCGCCCAGGTCCCACGCGTCGGGCGCGAACAAGCCGCCCTGGATCATGTGGTCGGCGCGAAAGCGATAGCGCTCGCCCTTCACGCGCTCCACGAGCTTGCGCGTGACTTTGGGGAACGGACGCCCGTCGAACGGGAGCGCGAGGTCCTTCTTGTCGAAGCGAATGGTGACGACGTAGGTGCCGGTGGGGAGCTCGCGGTCGCGCGACCAGTACAAGTCGAGCGCGAGTTCGCCGCCCGCGGGGAGGATGCCGGCGCCGTGCAGCACCGCGGCCTCCAGCGTCGCTTCCCCCGAGCGCTGGCCGATGACCTCCGCGCTCATGGGGATTCCGTCCACCACGGGGCGCGGAATGGGACGCGGCAGCGTGTTCAAGCGCTCGTCGTGCTTCCAGCGAAACGCGGTGAGTCCATCCGAGAGCGGGATGGTTTCGAACTCGTAGCGCAGCGAGCGGAAGGTCTCCTCGGCGTCCTGCGCCGCGCCGGGCTCCAGCGTCCAATAATTCAGAATGAGGTTCTCGGGCAGGGTCTCGTTCACGACCACATGGGTGACGCCGTACTGGTCGATGAGCATTTCCTTTTCGCGCGCGGTGGTGAACGGGCTCACGATGTCGCGCGCGGCCGCCATGCGCTCTTCGATGTGCATGTCGTTGGGCGGCGCGTGCTGGTCGAGCGTGCACACGACGAAGTAGGGCGTGAACGCCGACATGAGGTACGACGTCACGGGGTCGCTCGCGACCACCGACCCGCGCGGCAGCGCGCCCGCGAGCTGCACGAGTCCGCGCGCCCAGCGGTCGGGCCCGTTGCGGCGTTCGGCGTCGAGCACCGACGGCGAGAACGCGGAGTGGCGCGCGAGCGGCACGGTGACGACGGCCAGCGCCGCCAGCACAAACACCATCGCCGCGCGAGCGCGCCGCGGGCGCGTCGCGATGAAGTACGCGGGCAAGAGGTAGAACGGCACGATGACGTCGAGGCGAAACACAATGTACTTGAAGATCGCGTACAACGGCGTCAGCACGAACGGCACCAGCTGCACCAGGAGCAGCGTGAGGAACGCCGCGATGGTGTAGCCGACGCCGGGGATCTCGCGGCGGCGGCGCCACAGCGGCGGAATGCACACCAGCGCAGCGACGCCGACCACCCCGAAGGTCTGCCACAAGCGCGCGGGGTCGACGATGAACCAGCGGTCGGTGACGAACACGGCGCTTTGCACTTGCTCGTGGAGGGGATTGGTTCGATACGCGGTGAAGTAGCGATACGCGAAGAAGGGCGCCGCGCCGAGAACCGCTGCGACCGCGACGCGCAGCGTGCGCGAGAGGTGTTCGCCCCACGTCGCGCACGGCGAGCACGAGCGCCACAAGACCAGCACCGCGGCCGCGGCGGGGACGATCACGGCGTACTGCACGTGCACCGCGGTGGCCGCGAACGCGTACGCCGCGCACCAGCGCAGCGCGGTCGACGGACCGCGGTGCGCGTACTCCATCGCCGCCATGATGAACAGCAGCAGGAAGGCGGCGCCGAAGCGATTGGGGTAGAACGCGGCGCGCACGAGCGCGTCGCCGATGCCCCAGTCGGTGCCGACGAGAAAGATGACCACCGCGAGCACGGCGGGCAGGCGGTGGCGCTTGAACAACCCGCGCGCGGTCGTATACACAACGAGGCACATGAGCCCGAGCAGGAAAGCGCCGTACGCGTTCAACACGTCGATGGGCGCCGCGCCGGTGTGGCGCGCGGTGAAGCCGTACACGGCATGTAAGAGCGCCTTGCGAAAATCTTTCCCGTCGTCGCCCGGGTTCCAATAGATGGCGGTGGTGGGGAAGGCGTCGCCGGTGCGCGCGATCTCCGCGACGTAGCCCGCGTGGTCGAAGGTGTCGTTTTGGATCTCCATCGGCGGCCCGACGATGAGCACGCCGGCCGACGCCATCGCGATGAGTAGCGCGAGCACGACGAGGAAGCGGCGGTCGCGCGGGCGAATCGGTGCGCGCAACGGGTCGACGCGGGTGGCGTCGCGCGCGGGCACCAGCGCCCACAGCGCGATGATGGTGGCGGGGAGTGCGAGGCGGAAGGCGTCGAGCGAGGCGCCCGAGAGCACCCACACGAACGCGGCCAACAGCAGAAAGACGAGCCCGCTGGCGCACGCGTGCGCGGCGGCTTCGAGCGGGTCGTCGGTGCGAAGACGGGTTGCGCGCGTGACCGCGACCCCCGGCACCACGACGCACATCAGCATCACGATCGCGATGCCGACGGGCCCGGCAAACGGGCTCGGGAGCATGGGAACGAACGCGTATAGCCCCGTCACCAGGGCGACGAGGAGGGGAGCGCGAGGGATGATCCGACGGTGGCGCATCGCGACCAATGACGACCCGCTAAGGTTTTGTGTTTATAGCAGATATCGCGACGTGCTAGAATAACAATCTTGAAGGCCACGGCAGTATGAAGGTCTGTATCGTTTCGCTCAACATCGTCCCCTATTTCACGGGGGATCGCAGCAGGTTCTACGGCGGTGCGGAAGTCCAGGGGGCCTTCGTGGCGGAGGCGCTGCGTGGCTGCGGGCAGCAGGTGAGTCTCGTGGTGTCGGACCTTTCGCGGCCCGACGTCATTCCGTTCCCAGCCGAGAACGCGTTCGCATCGGACGATGGCATTCGCGGCCTTCGCTTCTTCCATCCACGTTGGACGGGCGTCGTCGACGCGTTGGGGCGCGCCGACGCGGACGTCTACTACCAGCACTGCGCCGGGATGGTGACAGGGCTGACGGCGTGGTTCTGTCGGCGCAACAAGCGTGTGTTCGTGTACGGCGCCGGAAGCGATGTCGACTTCTCCGTACGTGACGTTGCTGTCCACGGCTTTCGCGACCGCATGATGTTTCGCTACGGACTGCGCGCGAGCAGCGGATTCGTGGTGCAAAACGAGCGCCAGCGCGCGGTCGCGCAGGAGTTCGGGACGCCGATGACGCTGATACCGACCGGCGTGAAACCGGTCGACAGCATCCCCGACGCGCCCGGCACCGACATCGTGTGGATCGGCGCGATGTGGACGGTCAAGCGCCCGGAGCTGTTTCTCGAATTGGCGCGCCGCATGCCCGACAAGCGCTTTCGCATGATCGGCGGCGGGGGAGAATTGGCGCACCGCATCGACGCCGAGGCGGCGTCGATACCGAACGTCGAGTTGGTGGGACGTATCCCGCACGACGAGCTCGGCGGCGTGCTGCGCCGGGCGGCGCTGCTCGTGAACACGTCGTCGGTAGAGGGATTCCCCAACGCCTACCTCGACGCGTGGAACCACGGATTGCCGGTCGTGGCGTTCCAAGACATCGATGGAATGATTCGCGGCGAGGGAGTGGGCGCGGTGTGCGCCAACCTCGACGATATGGTCGCCGCCATCCGCGGGCTCGCGGAGAACACCGACGCGCTGCGCGCGATTCGTGCGTCGGCGCGGGCGCTGGTCCAGGAGCGCTTTTCTCCGCGCGTGATCGGGCCCAAGTACATGCACTTCTTCGAACAACTCCTCAGCGCGGGCACAACCGTCGCCGATCGTTCCGGCGTGGCGGTGCAGGGCCGATAATGTGCGGGATCGCGGGATTCGTCGGCCGTAGCGGCGACGCCGAGCGCCTCGCGCGCGACCTCGCCGATGCGACGTCGTGCCTGCGCCACCGCGGCCCCGACGACAGCGGCGTGTGGGTGAGCCGCGCGGGCGCCGGGCTCGGGTTCCGCCGCCTCTCCATCATCGACTTGTCGGAGCGCGGGCACCAGCCGATGGCGTCGAAGGACGGGCGCTTCGTCATGGTGTTCAACGGCGAGGCGTACAACTACGCCGACGTGCGCGCGTCGCTCGCGTCGTTGGGCCACACGTTCGACGGCACCGCCGACAGCGAAGTATTCCTGACCGCGTTCCAGGAGTGGGGCGTGCGCGCGGTCGACCGTTTCGTCGGCATGTTTGCCGTCGCGATCTGGGACGAACGCGAGCGCGTGCTGCACTTGTTTCGCGACCGCGTCGGCGTCAAGCCGCTCTACTACGGCTGGGACGGCGACACGCTGTGGTTCGGCTCGGAGCTGAAGGCGCTGCGCGCGTTCACGCATTGGCGCCCGCGCATCGACCGCCAGGCGCTCGGCGAGTTTCTGCAGTACGGCTACATTGCGTCGCCGCGCAGCATCTACACCGACGTGCGCAAGCTGCCGCCGGGTTGCCGGCTGGAGCTCGGCGCGAGCGGCGAGCCGCGGGTCGTGCGCTACTGGAATCTGCTCGACGCCGCCCGCGACCCGCTCGCCGGCGACGATGCCGCGCTGGAAGCGGAGCTCGAAGAACTGCTCGCGAGCGCGTTTCGTTACCGCATGGTGTCCGACGTCCCCGTCGGCGTGTTCCTCTCCGGCGGCGTCGACTCGTCGATCGTGACCGCGATGCTCGCGCGCGCGTCGTCGCAGCCGCTGCGCACGTTCACGATTGGCTTCGCGGAGGACCACCGCAACGAAGCGCAGTGGGCGCGCAAGGTCGCGCAGCACCTGGGAACGCAGCACACCGAGTACATCCTAGGCGTGCGCGAAGCGATGGAGATGGCGCGCGACTGGGGCTCGCTGTTCGACGAACCCTTCGGCGACGCCTCGGGGCTGCCGACACTCCTGGTGTCGCGGCTCGCGCGCGCCGACGTGAAGGTGGCGCTCTCGGCCGACGGCGGCGACGAGCTCTTCATGGGCTACAGCGTGTACGACGACGTCCTCGGCCGGCTCGACACGCTCGCGCGCGTGCCCGCGTGGGTGAAGGCGGCGTCGGCGCAGTCGCTCGCGCACGCGCGCGTCGACGCGCTCGACGGCGCGCTGTCGCGGCTCGGCACGTCGGCGGCGGCGCGCGGATTCGTCGCGCGGCGCATCCGGCGCGCGCGCGCTATCATGCCCGACGCGTCGCCGGCGCGCGTGTACGACGCCGCCATCTCGTATTGGCTGCCGGAAGAAGTCGCCGAAACCATCGGCGCGTACACGAACCCGCGCGTGTTGGCGGACACGTTCCCGGGCAGCCCGATCGAACAAATGGGGTGGTGGGACTTCCACCACTACTTGCCCGAAGACGTGCTGACCAAGGTCGACCGCACCACCATGGCGGTGAGCCTGGAGGGACGCGAGCCCATGCTCGACCATCGCCTGGTCGAGTTCGCGTTCCGCCTCCCGAGCCGCCTGCGCCGCGGGCCGCTCGGGCCCAAGCACATCTTGAAGAAGATCCTGTATCGTTACGTGCCGCGCGAGCTGGTCGACCGCCCCAAGCAGGGGTTCGCGATTCCGCTGGAGGCGTGGCTGCGCGACGACCTGCGCGACTTGGCGGGCGACTATCTCGCGGACGAACGTATTCGCCGCGCGGGCGTGTTCGACGTCGGCGTCGTGCGCCGCCTCGTCGACGGGTTCTATCGCGGCAACGGCAACGCCGCCGAGCAAGTGTGGTTCCTGCTCGCGTTCGAGTTGTGGCGGGAGAAGTGGGGCGCGGGTGTGAGCGAATGACGCACCGCATTTTGATCCTCGACAACGAATTCGACATGGGTGGAAAAGAGAAGTCCCTCGTGCAATTCATCGCGCGCGCCGACCGCAAACGCTTTCACTTCGCGGTGTGCTGCCTCAAGGAGGGCGGCTACTTCAAGGAGACGCTCGCGTCGATGGGGGTTCCGTTCTACGACGGCATCTTGCGCCATCGCTTCGACGCGCTCGGGTTCATGGGGCTGGAGCGCGTGCTGCGCGTCGAGCGCCCGGATTTGATCTACACGTTTTCGCACCCGAACACGGTCATCTTCTCGTACCTCGCCAAGCTGCGCGGATTGGTCGAGCGCGTGGTGGTGTCGTACCACGCGATGGGCGACACCGGCGGCACGCGACAGGTGGTGCCGTATCTTCTCCCGCTCTTGCGCCGCGCCGACGCGCTCCTCGCCGTGGCGGAGATTCAGAAGAACTACTTGGTGGAGACGGAAGGGCTGCCGCGCGAGAAGATCCGTGTGATTCACAACGGCGTCGACACCGTGAAGTACCGCCCGGCGGCGCCCGACGAGCGCGCCGCCGCGCGCCGCGAACTCGGGTTCGCGCCCGACGACGTGGTCTTGATCGCGGTGGCGTCGCTCAAGCCGCTCAAGCGTATCGACGCGCTCCTCTCCGCGGCCTCGTCGCTCGTGCGCGGCGGGCGCGCCGTGCGCGTCGTGGTCGCGGGCGACGGCGCCGAGCGCGCGGCGCTGGAGGCGCTGGCCGCGCATTTGGGAATCGACGGGCGCGTGTGGTTCGCGGGCGTGCGCGACGACGTCGAGCGCCTCTTGCGCGCGAGCGACGTGTTCGTGCTGTCGTCGCGGACGGAGGCGTTTCCCAACGTGGTGCTGGAAGCGATGGCGAGCGGGCTCCCCGTCGTCACCACCGACGTCGGGAGCGTGCGCGAGATGGTCGAAGACGGCGCCAGCGCGGTGGTGGTGCCGCCCGGCGACGACGCGGCGCTGGCGTCGGCGCTGGATGGGCTCGCACGCGACGCCGCGCGGTGCGCGGCGCTCGGGCGCCGCGGGCGCGAGATCGTCGAGGAGCGCTTCCGCTTCGACGACATGTGCAAGAAGCGCGAGAATTTGTTCGAAGAATTGCTTTCCGTGGGAGCGGTGGCGCGATGAACGTGATCAAGTTCGTGTTCGGACACCGCGGGGCGGGAAACCTGGTGCGGCGCAGCGTGCAGATCGCGACCCGTTTCGGCCCCAACCCCGAGCGCATGGGCGGGCGCTTCGAGCGCTTCATGGACATCCTCGACGAGTACGCGATTCGTCCCACCTTTCCGATCACCGCGCTCCCGATGAGCCGCAACCCGTCGTTCGCGCACCGCTTGCTCGAGCGCGGCGCCGAGCTCGCGGTGCACGCGTGGTCGCACATCGATTTGTCGGCGCTCGACCTGGAAGGGCAGCGCACGCACATGGGGCGCGCGGTGGAGTTGTTCCGTTCGTGCTCGGTGCCGTTCACGGGCTTTCGCGCGCCGTACCTGCACTGGAACGAAGACACCATGCGCGTGGTGGCGGAGTTCCAGTTCCGCTACAGCTCCAACCAGACGGTGTGGTGGGACGTGCTCGACGTCGCGTCGATGACGCCGCCGCAGAAGGAGGGCATGCAGCGCGGGCGGGCCTTCTACCGGCCGGTGTCGGTCGCGGAGATGCGCGTGCTCCCGTTCCGCCGCGAGGGCCTCGTGGAGATTCCGGTGTCGCTCCCCGACGACGAGATCCCGCTCGACCGCATGTACATCCACGACGCCGGCTACTTGAGCGAGATGTGGCGGCGCATCCTCGACACGAGCTACCAGCGCGGCGAATTGTTCACGCTGCAGCTGCACCCGGAGCGCATCGACTTCTTCGCGGGGGCGCTGCGCGGGCTGTTGGTCGACGCGCGCGCGCGCAAACCCAAGGTGTGGATCGCCACCCTCGACGAAATCGCGCAGTGGTGGGACAACAAGGCGCGCAACCGCGCCCAGTTCGTACGCGACGGCGATCGCTTCCGCGTCGAGGTGAGCGCGTGCGCGGGCACGACCGTCGTCGTGAGCGCGAACGGAAGCGAGCGCGCGCAAGCGCCGGGCGTGTTCGAGGTCGAGTCGAGCGCGCGCCCGTGCGTGGGGGTGGCGCCGGGGTCGAGCCGCGACGCCCTGGCCGCGCTCGCGGACCTGGGCTACCTCGTCGAGGTGGGCGAGCGCGCCGACGGCTACGCGGTGCACCTCGGGCGCGTCGAGCGCGCGGACTTCGCCGCCATCGAAGCGTGCCGCCGCGTGATCGCGGAATCGCGGCGCCCGCTGGTGCGCTTCGGCGTGTGGCCCGACGGCGCCAAGAGCGCGTTCTCCGTCACCGGCGACATCGACGCGCTCACCATCTGGGACTTCATGTATCGCTTCCGCGGTCAGTAGAGACGCATGGCGCGACGCATCCTCATCATATCGGAAGACCTGGTCGAGCCGTGGGACGAAGGCATCAAGAAGTTCACGGTGTCGATCGGCGCCGCGCTCTCCCCGGACCACGACGTGCGCATGCTCAACGTCGACCGCGGCGGACGGGCGGCGTCGCGTAACGGCGGCGCAGCCGACGCGCGCACGATTCGCGACGTGCGCGGCACGCGCACCTTCGCGTCGCCGGAGCTGCGGCGCGAGGTGGCGTCGTTCGGACCCGACGCAATCGTCTACGTGCCGTCGCCGTCGTCGACGGTGGGGAGCTTCGTGCGCTCGTTTTTCCTGCGCCGGCTGTACCCGCGCGCGAAGCTCGGCATGGTGGCGCTGATTCCGC
>CAZLLI010000067.1:0-14904 GCA_964560355.1 uncultured bacterium
GGAGGCGCGTGTTCATCTCGAGAAAATAGAAATTCCGCTTCGCGTCGACGATGAACTCGATGGTCCCGGCCCCGCGATAGTCGACCGCGAGCGCGGCCTTGCGCGCGGCGTCCGAAAGCGCGGCGCGCATCTCGGGCGACACGATGGGGGAGGGCGCTTCTTCGATCACCTTTTGGTATCGCCGCTGCATGGAACACTCGCGCTCGCCGTACGTGATCACGTTGCCGTGCGCGTCGGCCATCACTTGGATCTCGATGTGCTTGGGGCGTTCGACGAATTTCTCGATGTAGACCGACGCGTCGCCGAAGGCGGCCCCGGCTTCGCCGGTGGTGAGCTTCAACGCGGTGTCGAACTCCGCGTCGCTTCGAACGACGCGCATCCCCTTGCCGCCACCTCCGGCGGCGGCTTTGAGCAAGACCGGGTAGCCGATCTCTCGCGCGAGACGCGCCGCTTCGCGCGGGTCTTTCACGGGTGCGTCACTGCCGGGGACGGTGGGGACACCAGCCTTTTTCATCGCGGCTCTCGCCGCGATTTTGTTGCCCATGGCGCGAATCGCGGACGCGCTGGGGCCAATGAACGCGATGCGCGCGTCCGTGCACGCCTGCGCGAAGTCCGCGTTCTCGGCCAGGAATCCGTAGCCGGGATGGACCGCGTCGGCGCCGCTCTCGCGACACGCGGCGATGATGTTGGGAATGTTGAGGTAGCTCTCGCGGCTCTCGGGTCCGCCCACGCGGTACGCTTCGTACGCGTGGGCGACGTGCAGCGCGGTGCGGTCGGCGTCGGAGTAGATCGCGACCGGCGTGATCCCCATCTCCTTGCACGCGCGCGCGACCCGAACGGCGATCTCGCCGCGGTTGGCGATCAGAATCTTGGCGAACATGATCGCGTGCCTCGAAATCAGAGGGGAATGTTGCCGTGCTTCTTGGGCGGCAGGCTCTGTCGCTTGTTCACGAGGCTCTCGAGCGCCGCGATGATCTTGGGGCGCGTGTCGGCGGGCTCGATGACGTCGTCGACATAGCCCAGCGACGCGGCGATGTACGGATTCGCGAACTTTTCGTTGTACTCCTGGATGCGACGCGCGCGCTCGGCGGCCGGGTCCTTGGCGGATTCGATCTCGCGCTTGTTGAGAATGTTGACGGCACCCTCCGCTCCCATCACCGCGAGCTCGGCGCTCGGCCACGCCACATTGTAATCGGCGCGGATGTGCTTCGAGCTCATGACGTCGTAGGCGCCGCCGTACGCCTTGCGCGTGATGACGGTGATCTTGGGCACGGTCGCTTCGCAGTACGCGAACAACAGTTTTGCGCCGTGCTTGATGATGCCGCCCCATTCCTGCTCGGTGCCGGGAAGAAATCCCGGGACGTCTTCGAAGGTGACGAGCGGGATGTTGAACGCGTCGCAGAAGCGCACGAAGCGCGCCGCCTTGATCGACGAGCGTATGTCGAGCACGCCCGCGAGCGACTTGGGCTGGTTCGCGACCACGCCCACGCTGCGCCCGTTCAAGCGCGCGAAGCCGACCACGATGTTGGTGGCATACAGCGGCTGGATCTCGAAGAACTCGCCGTCGTCGACCACGCGGTGGATCACGTCGACGATGTCGTACGGGACTTTGGGGTCGTCGGGGACGATCGTGTTGAGGGCGGCGTCGCGGCGCCCGGGGTCGTCGCTCGTCGTCTTGCGCGGCGCCTCCGACAGATTGTTCTGGGGCACGAACGAGAGCAGCTTGCGAATGAGCAGAATGCAATCCTGGTCGTTGCGCGCCATCAAGTGCGCGACCCCGCTCTTGGTCGAGTGGGATTGCGCGCCGCCCAGGTCCTCGAACGAGACTTCTTCGTTCGTCACCATCTTGATCACGTTGGGACCGGTGACGAACATGTGCGAGGTCTGGTCGACCATCACGATGAAGTCGGTGATGGCGGGGGAGTAGACGGCACCGCCCGCGCACGGCCCCATGACCGCGGAGATCTGAGGCACCACTCCCGACGCGAGCGTGTTGCGCAGGAAGATTTCCGCGTAGCCGCCGAGGCTCGCCACACCTTCCTGGATGCGCGCGCCGCCGCTGTCGTTCAGCCCCACCACGGGCGCGCCGTTTTCCACCGCGAGATCCATCAAGCGGCAAATCTTGGCGGCGTTCGATTCGCTCAAGGTGCCGCCGAACACGGTGAAATCCTGCGCGAACGCATACGTCAAGCGACCCGCCACCGACCCGTATCCGCACACGACGCCGTCGCCCAAGAATTTCTTGTCGGCGAGGCCGGGGTCGGTGGAGCGGTGGGCGACGAACACGCCCAGCTCTTGGAACGTGGCCGGGTCGAACAACAAGTTGATGCGTTCGCGCGCGGTGAGGCGCCCGCTCTCGTGGATCTTGGCGACGCGCTCGGCGCCGCCGCCGGCCTCCGCCTGCGCGCGCAGGTCGCGAAGCTCGCGCAACTTATCGTGACGCTTGGGCATTCGGGGTGGTCTTGGTGGTCGCAAACGCCGCGGGGAACGCGGGGCAACCGTCGTTCTGGCAAGCGCTTACTTTGCGCGCATTCTACGCGCGCGACCCCGAAGCCGTCAATCTTTTCGGTTGCCGGTCGAGCGTAATTGCTGATATCATAGACAGGTACGCGGCCCATGGGGGGCCGCACACTGGCAGGGAGGAGAAGTTGCGCTCGCTGCTTTTCTTTTTAGGGGCACTGCTTTTGTTCGGGGTGGCGGGATGTGGCGGGGAGAAAAAGTCGGAACAATCGGCCGCGACGGCCGAGCAATCGACACAAGAAAACCAGACCGCGGCGGGTCAGCTGCCGCCGTCGGACGTGACGTCGAAGCCGGGCGACCAGATCGGCGTCGAGCCGGTGACGGAACCGCTCGAGGGCTTGTTCATCAAGCCGTACTTCGACGACGCCGGCACCGTGACGGAGACGTCGGTGGCGGTCGGCGGCACGTTCGCGATCGGCGTGTGGGCGGAGTCGCCCGCGCCGTACACGACCAACGCCGCGCAATACCGGCTCGAGCTTCCGCCGGGCGTGCGTGTGACGTCGATCGTGGAGTTGTCGGCGAAGTCGGTTTCGATGGGCGACCCGGCCGTGAACTATCAGGTCGCCTACGACTGCCAGCCGTCGGGGCGTTTTCGCTTGGTCAATTATCTGTGCGTGGCCGACCCCGGATTTCAGGGCGGCGAAGTGAAGATTCTCCACGGTGTCGACCCGCAGGGCGACCCGTTCGTCGGTTTTTCCACCTGCGACTATCAACTCGCGCCTTCTGGGATCGGCTCCGCGATCTTGAAGAGAAAGTAGCTCACGCGTCCCAATTTTTGCTGCGACTTCCCACGTCCTGCATCCCGAGGTTTACAGCAATGAATCGCAGAGTACTGACCGGGGCATTGTCATGTTTGTTGGTGGCGGGCGCGTCGACGGGCGCGCTCGCGCTCACGTCGGCGCGCGACGGCTCCATCCCGCCCGCCGCGGTGCGCGAACTGTCGAAAGACGCGAGCGCCTACCGCAACCACCGCGCGTGGGTCGACAAGGCGCACGCCGCCAAGGAAGCGCGCCAATCAGTCGCGCGCGCATCCGGGTTCGCCTCCATGTCGACGCCGCTCGCGCCCGATCTCGCCGTCAACGGGACCATGAACGTCCCCGTGCTGCTCGGCTACTTCAGCAACCAAACCGCCCCCGCGTCGCCCATCACGCAGGCGCAGATTCAGGCGCAGCTGTTCGGCGCCAACCCGACCGGGTCGGTGTCGGATTACTACAGCGAGGTGTCGTACGGGCAATTCACGGTGGGCGGCACCGTGTACCCGTGGACGCAGCTCGCCCAAGTCAACAGCTACTACGCGGGGACCACACAAGGCCTGACACCGGGCGACGCGCGCACCGGCAACCTGATCAAGGAACTCCTCGACGCGCGCGACGGGTCCATCAACTTCGGGCAGTACGACAACGACGGCCCCGACGGGCTCCCCAATTCGGGCGACGACGACGGCTTCGTCGACGTGCTGTGCGTGATCCACAGTTTCCGCGGCGCCGAGTGCGGCGCAGCGTTTTCCGCCAACATCCAGTCGCACGCGTGGAGCTACACGGCGTGGCCGGTGTCGGGCGGACTTCCGTACACGACCAACGACGCGCGCACGGGCGGCGGCTTCATCAAGATCGACGACTACAACATCACGCCGGCGTTGAGTTGCGACAACTCGTCCGGCAATCAGATCATCGAGATCGGCACGCTGTGCCACGAGCTGGGCCACGGGCTCGGACTGCCCGACTTGTACGGCGTGAACCCGGTCACGGGCGCTCCCACCGGCGACAAGGGCGCGGGGGACTGGAGTCTCATGGCCACCGGCAATTGGAACTCGCCCGACTCGCCCGCGCATTTCGACGCGTGGTCCAAGAAGGAGCTCGGGTGGCTGGTGCCGACGCAGATCAATTGGCAGCCGACGCCCGCCAGCATTCCCACCGTCGAAACCACCGCCACCGCGTTCGCGCTCCCGTTCACCGACGAGCGCTTCCGCCGTTCCACCGCGTGCGCGATCAATGGGTCGTACTCGCTGTACTGCGGGCTCACGCAGGCGGAGGCGACCGCGCGGGGGTGGGCCGATCCGAACAATAACGGCGGCTACGGCAGCAACTGGTACCAGACCATCGAACGCAGCTTCAGCTACAGCGGGTCGGGTGCCGTCACGTTCCAGTTCACGTGCACGTACGACCTCGAGCCAACCTACGACTTCGCGTACGCCATCGTCGAAGTGAACGGCGTCGAAACCACGCTGCTCACCCACACCGGCACCGGTGGCGGCACCGCCAGCGTGCCGCTCGCTGCGGCGCTGGCGCCGCTCGCGGGCGCGGGTGGGACCTACACGCTCAAGTTCCGCGTGATTACCGACCTCTCCTTCGACGACGCCGACGGCGGCGATCCGTCGACCTGCGGCGCGTTCGTCGTCGACAACATCAGCGTGACGGGCGGCGGCGAGAGTTACGCGAACACCTTTGAGACGAACGGGGGCGGATGGCACCAGGACCCGGCCGAGAACCCCCCGTCGGAATACTGGCTGGTGGAGAACCGGCGCCGCGTCGGCTTCGACCAGGGATTGCACGAGCAGGGTCTGTTGATCTGGCACATCGACGAAGAAGTGCTGCGCTCCGCGTTCCAGATCAACAACGGCACCCCCAGCGACACGCGCGGCATGGTGCTGGAAGAAGCCGACGGCGACTTCGACTTGAACGCCGGCATCAATTCCAACACCGGCGAAGCGACCGACGTGTACCCGGGTCCGCTCGCCAACACGACGTTCGACGGCGCCAGCGATCCCAACAGCCACGACAATACCGGCCGCACGACGCAGATCTCGGTGACCAACATCGGCGCACCGTCGGCCAACATGTCGGCGACGCTGCGCGCGGGCGACCCCGCGCCCACCGCGTCGAACGTGTCGCCCAACGTGATCGACAACGACCAGGTCGCGGCGGTGGTCGACGTCGCCGGCACCGGCATTCGCTTCGGTGCGACCTTCAAGTTCGTGAAATCGGGGACCGCGGTGACGCAGGGCACGCGCGACAGCGACGACATCGTCGCCACGTCGCTGGAATGGGTCGACGCCACGCTGCTCCGCGGTACCGTCAACGTGTACTCGAAGACGAGCGGGCTGTGGGATCTCGTCGTCACCAACCCCGACGGACAGACGGTGACGGTCGCGAACGCGGTCACGCTCAATTTGATCGTGGCGACCAAGCTGATGTCGGCCGCGATCGACGTGGTCGGCGACGGCGTGCGACTGCGCTACGAGCTCTTGGGACGCGAGAGCGACGAGACGTTGCGCCTCTATCGCTCGACCACCACGGACGGCGGCTGGAAGATGATCGACGACGACCTCCAGCCCGTGGTCGGCGAGATCTACGAGTTCACCGACTCCAAGGTCGAAGCCGGACACACCTACTACTACTTGCTGGAATCGGTGGCGGGGGGACAGTCGCGCGAATTGCACCGCGGCGTCGCCGTGGTGCCCGCGCGCGAGCTTTCCCTCGAGCAGAACCACCCCAACCCGTTCAACCCGCGCACGTCGATTCGCTTCTATCTGCCGGAGCGCGGCACCATCGCCCTCGAGGTCTACGACGTCCGCGGCGCGCTCGTGCGCCGGCTCGCGGGCGGGCAGTTCGACTCGGGGCCGCACGCGGTCGACTGGGACGGCACCGACGCGCACGGACAACCGGTCGCGTCGGGGATGTACGTCTATCGATTGGTGACGGAGCGACGCACGGTCGCGAAGAAGATGATGCTGCTGAAGTAGGCGGGCTTAGCGGGGGTGCCGAGGTCTTCCGACGCGAACTTCCGCAGCGCGATACCAAATGTCTCGCGCGAGGACCTGAGAGCGGAGGAAGAGCCTCGGCACCCTCGCGCCGCCGCGATCGCTGTTTACTGCTTCACCACCACGACCGAGTTCTGTCCGCCGTAGCCGTCGGGCTCCGTGACCGCCGTCGACGGATCCAACACTTGCTTCTTCTGATCGATCAGGAAGCGGTACGCATAGCGCCCGGGCGCGAGCGACAGCGTCAGCTCCCAGTGGCCTTCCGCCGTCTTCTGCAGACGGTGCGTCTCCGGTGACCACCCGTTGAAGCTTCCGACCACCGACACCGCGTTGGCGCCGGTGTCGTCGTAAGTAAAGGTGACGAGGCGGCGCGCTTCGCGCGGCACCTCTTCGGTCGCGGTCGCGCGCGCCAGCAATTCCTGATAGCCCTCCACCAACTCGGCGAGGTCGTTGTTGAACTCGTCGGCGGCGATGTTGTCGTCGTTACCGAGCGCGAACGACACCGTCGCGGAGGCGTCGCCCACCATTTTCACCAGGATGTGATTCTTGTCGCCGTGCAGGTGGACGGTGCCCGCCGCGGAGTCGCCCACCGCGGTGGTATTGGCGAGCACGCGCTTGCCGTTCACGTACAGCGCCGCGGGACAATTCGATACCAGGCGCGCGCTAATATCGGTCTCGAACTCGACCGCGACCACCGTGTACAGGTAGCTCACCCCGGGCTCGTCGATCAGGCGGCGCATGAGCACTTCGCCGCGCGGGCCGGTCGCGCTGGTCGGCACCGGCGTCCATTGGATCTTGCGCTTGCCGGCGTCGTACTGATTCAAGAGCGCGACGCCGTTCTCGGGCGCGAACTTCTTGTCGAGGTTGCCGCCCGCGAAAGGGCCGAGGAAGGCCCACTGATACGGCTTGTACAGGCTCGCCTGGATGGTGCCCGCTTCGCGCTCGCCGGTGATGAACTTGAGCGTGAAGGGGAACACGCCGGGCCGGCACGGCGACGGGATCTCGACGTTGAGCGTGACCGCGGTGCTGTCGTCGGGACCGAACGAGAGCGTGCCCTGGTTGCCTTCGGTGAGCCGCAACCCCGCGGGGCTGAACCAGTAGTAGCGCGTGGATTCGGCGTTGCGACCGCGGCGCGTCATGTCGAGCTCGATCGGCACGCGCGGGCCCGACATCACGCGACCCTTGGGGAAGCGGGCGAGGATACCGACCGGCGCGTGCGCGTACACCGAGCGCTCGACGTAGTAGCGCGCGCGGTTGCCGGCCGCGTCTTCGAACGTGGTCATGAACGTCACCAGCCGCAGCGTCCCCGCACTGCCCTTGAGCAGGTGGCGCGCCGCGAAGCGCTTGGGTGCGTTGGGCGCGATCGTGAACGGCTTGCCGCTGTTGATGGGCGCGAGTGCTTCGCCGTAGACGCCCGTCATCACCGTCTTCAGGTCGAACGATTTCGACGTCGAGCTGATCTCCCAGTTCAAGACCGCGTATTCGCCCACCACCGCGGCATCCTTCGGGAACTGCGTCGCGATGCGCATGCCGGCGGTGCCGAAGCGCTGTATGCACAGCGTGTTTTCCGCGCGCCGTAGGAGCGCGGAGACGTCGTCGAGCAGGCGCGTCGTGGCGATGGTGGCGTCGGCGCCGGGGAAGGCGGTGCGGTCGTCCGGCGACCAGAACGAGCTCGCACGCAGCTTGTCGCGCAATTGCGACACGGTGGTGTAGACGGTGCGCAAGGACTGCTCGCCGATTTCGGGCGACGGGGCCGGCGTGCCCGCCGCGAGCGCGCGTACGTCGGGCAGGCTCTTTTCGATGCGGATCACTTCCGGGTCGGTGAACTTCTGCGACGCGCGCGCGATGGCGAAGAACAGGTCGAACGCGAGGTCGTCGTCGCGCAGCGGGCGGTCGATCATCGCGCGCTCGGTGGCGTAGAGCGCGATCGACTCCATGGTCGAGCTCGAGAGCACGCGCAGGCCGCGCAGCGCGTCGGCGGTCGCCGCGTGTTGGGTGGCGCGCATGACGGCCACGCCGACCAAGCGCTCGACCGCACGCTGCGTCGGCCCCACTTCGCTGTCGTCGCCGCGCGCCGCGAAGTCGGTCGCCCAGCGCATGAGGTGGCGTGTCACCACTTCGTCGGCGTGGTTGGGTCCCACGAATTCGTCGAACACGACCGGGAGCGCGGCGGCCGCGCTCCACTGGCGCACGCTGCGGTTGGTGGCGGCGTCGTTGGGGAAGAAGTAGCACGCGTCGCCGTCGAAGGTCCCCGCCACCACCGCGCGCGCCACCGTGCGCGAAGTGTCGTACCAGTACAGCGCCGGCAGCGTGCGCCGCAGCTCGAAGTTGGCGCGCGCGAGTGCGCGCATGTCGACCGCGAGGAGCGCGTTGTACGCGGGGTCTTCGGCGCGCGCGTCCTTGCCGCCCCAGGGTGCGGCGGATTCGACCAAACGGTCGCCGTCGCGATCCTGCGCGCCCAACAGGTACGTGTAGTAGCGGCCGATCGAATACGCGGCCTGGCTCAAGGTGCTCTTGTTGCCGATCGTGTAATACGAGTCGAGCGACATCGACGCCATGAGCGGATTGGCGGCGACACCGGCGTGCGCGTCGCTGAACGCGTACGCGCCCGAGTCCTTCTGGGTGAGGAAGACACCCCCGAGGTCGAGCTCGACGGCGCGCGCGGTGGGGTCCGAAATGCGCGTGGTCGTCGAGCTCGGGGAATTCACGTTGGGCGTCGTGGCGGGCGACTGGACGGCGTCGGCGGCGACCCCGGTCGGGATCATGAGCACGGTGACGGCGACGCGCGCGAACACCAGCTGGCGAACCAGCGGTGCAATGCGCGCGAGCCGGCTTCCCAAGCCGCACGATACCGAGTTTCCAAGTAGCTTTTTAATCATGGGATTAGGCCGGGTCACGAGGACCCCCCGGCCGCGTTGCAAAGAGCGCACCGAACCCCCCGCCGGGCCCCTAGTTTTTCTTGACCTCGGGGACCCCTTCGGATAGGCTACGGGCCAAGCAACTTATTGAGATTGCAGTCGTTAATCTGCAGGTCCCGGGCGCGTCATGAGCCGCGTCCAAACGGACTCGAAGGGGATCGTGTCCTCGCGCGTCGCCATTCTCGATGCAAGACGGACCCCCATCGGCAAGTTCCTCGGTGCATTTCGGAATTACTCCGCGGTGAAGCTCGGCGCCGACGCGGCGCGAGCGGCGATCGCGTCGTCCGGAGTCGCCGCGCGCGACGTCGATGAGGTGTGGTTCGGCCACGCCCGCCAAGCGGGCAACGGTCCCAATCCCGCGCGCCAGGTGAGCATCGGTGCCGGCGTTCCCGAATCGACGCCGGCCTTCACTATCAACGCCGCGTGCGGCTCGGGACTGAAGTCGATCGCCCTCGGCGCGGACTCGATTCGCTTCGGTCGCGCGCGCGTCGTGGTGGCCGGCGGCATGGAGAACATGTCGATGGTCCCCTTCATGTTGGACCGCGCGCGCGAAGGGTATCGCCTCGGACACGCGCCGCTCGTCGACGGCATGTATCGCGACGGCTTCCTGTGCCCGCTGTGCGACATGGTGATGGGCGAAACCGCGGAAGTCCTGGCCGAGGAATTCAAGATCACGCGCGCGGAACAGGACGCGTGGGCGGCGATGAGCCAGAATCGCGCGGAACGCGCGATGCGCGCCGGGTTGTTCGCGCGCGAGATCGCGCCGGTGACGCTCGCGGGCGCCAAGGGCGAAGCGGTCACCGTGGGCCAAGACGAGCACCCGCGCGCGGGCGTCACCGCGGAAAGCCTCGCGAAGCTCGCGCCGGTGTTCAAGAAGACCGGCACCGTCACCGCCGGCAACGCGTCGGGCATCACCGACGGCGCCGCCGCGGTCGTGCTGGCGTCGGAAGAAGTCGTGCGCGCGTCGGGGAACAAGCCGCTCGCGTGGATCCGCGACTTCGAAGCAACCGGCGTCGAGCCGCGCCGCATGGGCATCGGCCCGGTACCGGCCGTGCGACGCCTGCTCGCGCGGAACGACCTGGATCTCGCGCGCATCGACGTGATCGAGCTCAACGAAGCCTTCGCGGCGCAAGTGATCGCGTGCGAGCGCGAACTGAAATTCGACCGCGAGCGCGTGAACAAGAACGGCGGTTCCATCAGCCTCGGGCATCCCATCGGGTGCTCGGGGACGCGCGTGGTGGTCACCTTGGTGCACGAAATGGAGCGCTCGGGCGCCTCCCTCGGGCTCGCGACGTTGTGCGTGAGCGGCGGCATGGGCATGGCGATGCTCCTCGAGCGCGCGTGAGTTGATTTCGCGATTCGTTCAAGTTCGAAAGGAAGGAAGCCAGATGAAGAAAGTCGGAATCGTGGGGTGCGGGTTGATGGGTTCGGGCATCGCGCAGATGAGCGCGCTCAATGGGTACGCGACCACCGTGGTCGAGATCAACGACGAGATCCTGAAGAAGGGCATGGCCAGCATCGAGACCTTCCTCGAAAAAGGCAAGGCGCGCGGCAAGGTGACCGACGAGCAGATCGCGGCCGTGAAGAAGAACCTCTCCACGTCGACCCAGCTCTCCGCGCTCAAGGACTGCGACATCGTGGTCGAAGCCGTCACCGAGAGCACCGATCTCAAGAAGAAGGTGTTCAAGCAGCTGTCCGACATCGTGCGCGACGACTGCATCCTCGCCACGAATACGTCGTCGATTTCGGTCACCGAGCTCGCGACGGTGGTGAAGAATCCCGAGCGCATGGTCGGCATGCACTTCTTCAACCCGGTGCCGATCATGAAGCTGGTCGAGATCATCCGCGGGCTCGCCACCACCGACGCGGTGGTCGCCGCGAGCCGCGAGTACGCGCTCTCGCTCGGCAAGGAGCCCATTACGTGCCCCGACACGCCGGCCTTCGTCGTGAACAAGCTCTTGATCCCGTACCTGCTCGACGCCGTGCGCATGGTGCAGGACGGCGTCGCCACGCCCGAAGACGTCGACAAGGCGATGGTGCACGGGTGCGGTTATCCGATGGGACCCATCACGCTGCTTGACTACGTCGGCCTCGATACGACGTGTCACGCCGCCGACGTGATGTACGAAGAATTCCGTGAGCCCAAGTACGCGGCGCCGGTGCTGCTGCGCCGCATGGTGCAGGCGGGACGCTACGGACGCAAGAGCGGGCGCGGTTTCTACGAATACGGCAAGAAGTAGGTGCTGCGGTGGAACTGAAGCAGATTCTGTATCAAGTCTCGGACGGGATTGCGAGTGTGACGATCAACCGCGCCGACGTGCTGAACGCGCTCTCGGCGCCGACCATGCGCGAGCTCGACCAGGCCTTCGCGGCTGCGGAGGCCGACGACAACGTGCGCGTGCTGATCGTGACCGGCGCGGGCGAGAAGTCGTTCGTGTCGGGCGCCGACATCTCGGAGCTCGCCACCATGGATCCGATCGCGGGCGCGCGCACGGCCGAGTTCGGCCAGCGCGTGTTTCGCCGCCTGGAAACGATGGGCAAGCCCTCGATCGCGGCCATCAACGGATACGCGTTGGGCGGCGGATGCGAGCTCGCGATGGCGTGCACCATTCGTATCGCGTCCGACAACGCGAAGATCGGGCTGCCCGAAGTGACCCTGGGCGTCATTCCCGGCTACGCCGGCACGCAGCGCTTGCCGCGCATCGTCGGACGCGGAGTGGCCATGGACATGATACTGACCGGCCGCGCGATCGACGCCGCGGAAGCGCTGCGCGTCGGTCTCGTGAGCCAAGTGGTACCGCTCGCGGACCTGATCGAGACCGCGCGCAAGACCGCACTGCGCATCCTGCGCAACGGACCGCTCGCGATCCGGGCCGCGATGCAGGCGGTCGACCACGGACTCGACGTCGGCTTCGAACAGGGCTGTCGCATGGAGGCGAAGTTGTTCGCACTCTTGTGCGCGACCGACGACACGCGCGAAGGATTGAAGGCGTTCCTCGAGAAGCGTAAAGCGGATTTCAAAGGAAAGTAGAACATGAAACGATTCGCAGGATTCGACTATGCGCTCATCGACTCGCGTCTCTCCGACGACGAAAAGATGGTGCGCGACACCGTGCGCTCCTTCGTCGAAGAAATGGCGCTGCCGAAGTTCATGGAGCACTACGAGAAGGGCACCTTCCCGAGTGAATTGGTCAAGCCCATGGCGGAGCTCGGCGTGTTCGGCGCCACCCTGCACGGCTACGAATGCGCGGGGCTGAACAACGTCGCCTACGGGCTCATGATGCAGGAGCTCGAGCGATGCGACTCCGGCCTGCGCAGCTTCGCGTCGGTGCAGTCGGGGCTCGTGATGTATCCCATTTACACGTTCGGCAGCGACGAGCAAAAGTCGAAATGGCTCCCCGAGCTCGCGAAGGGGAAAGTGATCGGCTGCTTCGGCCTCACCGAGGCCGACTTCGGTTCGAACCCGGGCGGCATGCTGACCACGGCGGTGGCCGATGGAAACGACTACATACTGCGCGGAAACAAGATGTGGATCACCAACGGTGTCGGCTCCGGTGTCGCGGTGGTGTGGGCGAAGCTCGACGGGGAAGTCACCGGCTTCTTGGTCGAGCGCGACCGCAAGGGCTTCGACGCGCGTCCCGTGAAGTACAAGTTGTCGATGCGCGCGAGCGACACCGCCGAGTTGATCCTCGACGAGGTGCGCATTCCCAAGGCGAACCGGTTGCCGGAAGCGAACGGACTGAAGTGCGCGCTCATGTGCTTGAACCAGGCGCGCTACGGGATCGCGTGGGGCGTCATCGGCGCCGCCATGGCGTGCTTCCACGAGGCGCTCGAGTACTCCAAGGATCGCATCATGTTCTCGAAGCCGATTGCCGGCTACCAGCTGACGCAAAAAAAGCTCGCCGACATGGCCACCGATCTCACGCTGATGCAGCTCCTGTGTCTGCAGCTCGGCCGCTTGAAGGACGAAGGCAAGCTCAAGTTCCCGCACGTGTCGATGGCGAAGCGCAACAACGTGCGCAAGGCGCTGGAGATGGCGCGCACCGCGCGCTCGATCCTGGGTGCCAACGGCATCTCGGGCGAGTACCAGTCGATGCGCCACATGTGTAATTTGGAGACCGTCGACACGTACGAAGGCACCTACGAGATCCACACCTTGGTGGTGGGACACGAACTGACGGGAATTCCCGCGTACGAATAGTCGAAAGGATTCGTAAATGGCGAAGAAGCGAGTGGTGATTGTAGGCGGCGCGCGCACGCCGATGGCGGAATGGGTGGGTGGCAAGCGCGGCGACGGCGAATCGGGCGGCGCGCTCGCCGGCGTCTCGGCGCTCGACTTGGGCGCGGTGGCGGCGCGCGGTGCGCTCGCGAAGAGCAAGGTGCCCGCGGAGAAAATCACGCACGTCGTGATGGGGAACGCGCTCCAAACCAGCGGCGACGCGCTCTACGGCGCGCGCCACGTCGGCCTGAAGGCGGGCGTGCCCATTCGCGTGCCCGCCCTCACGGTGAACCGTTTGTGCGGCTCCGGTATTCAAGCGGTGATCAACGCCGCGCACATCGTCGGCGAGGGCGACGAGTACGTACTCGCGGGCGGCATGGAGAACATGAGCCAGGCCCCGCACGTGATTCGCGGCGCGCGCGCCGGCTTCAAGCTGGGGCAGGGACAGATGGAGGATTCGCTCCTGGTCGCGCTCAAGGACTCGTACTGCGGCCTCTTGATGGCGCAGACGGCGGAGAAGCTGGCCAAGCGCATGGGCATCCCGCGCGACGCGCAAGACGAGTACGCGCTGCGCAGCACGCACCTCGGCGAGAAGGCGGCGACGGGCGGCGCGTTCGCGGAAGAAATCGTCCCGGTCGAGATCAAGAAGGGGCCCAAGACGACGATGGTCGACAGGGACGACCACTTCTTCGTCCGCGCGACCCTGGACGGACTCGCGAAGTTGAAGCCCGCGTTCGGCGAAGACGGCACCGTGACCGCCGGCAACGCGAGCGGCATGGTCGACGGCGCCGCGTGCGTCGTGGTCGCCGACGCGGACGCGGCGGCGCGCGACGGATTGAAGCCGATCGCGGAGATCGTCGCATGGCACGTGGTCGGCGTCGAGCCGGCGGAAATGGGAATCGGACCCGCGCCCGCCATTCGCGGCCTGCTCGAAAAGACCGGGCTCGCTCTGTCCGCGATCGACCTGTTCGAGATCAACGAAGCGTTCGCCGCGCAGTACCTCGCGGTGGAGAAGGATTTGGGCTTGGAGCGCGACAAGGTCAACGTCAACGGAGGCGCGATCGCGCTGGGTCACCCGCTGGGTGCCACCGGCACGCGCCTGCTTTTGACCCTCGCGCTCGAGCTCGGGCGTCGCAAGAAGAACTACGGCATTGCCAGCGCGTGCATCGGCGGCGGCCAGGGGATCGCCATGCTGATTCAGCGCGTATAAGAAAGGAACACGATGGCCACCATTGCAGTCATCCCGGGAGACGGGGTAGGCCCCGAAGTCATCGACGAAGCGCTGCGCGTGCTGCAGCGCGTGGGCGAGATCGACGGGCTCAAGTTCGAAACGGTCGCGTACCCGTTCGGCGCCGAGCACTACCTCAAGACCGGCGAGCTCATGCCGGCGGGCGTGCTCGAAGAGTTCAAGCAGATGGACGCGATCCTCCTGGGCGCGATCGGCGACCCGCGGGTGGAGACCGGCATCCTCGAGCGCGCCATCATCG
>CAZLLI010000068.1:0-14512 GCA_964560355.1 uncultured bacterium
AAGGCGGCGCGCGAGATGAAGGACCGCTTGGAGCGCGCGCACCAGGGGTCGACGGAGATGCTGTGGGTGGGGACGTTCCACGCGACGGGTGTGCGGATCCTCCGCCGCCACGGCGACGCGGCCGGCGTGAAGCGCGACTTTTCGATCTACGACACCGACGACAGCACGGGTCTGGTGAAGGCGATCCTCGCCAAGAATCCCAACGACGCGCGCTTCGTGAAGTCGCCGCGCGTGCTCCGCGACCGCATCAGCCGCATGAAGAACGACCTCATCACGCCGGAGCTGGCGGCGGAGCGGGCGACGACGGCGGGCGAGCAGCGCGTCGCGGCGCTCTACGCGGAATACGAGCGCGACCTGCGCCGCGCCAACGCGCTCGACTTCGACGATCTTATCAACAAGGTGGTGGAGTTGTTCGCGGCCGACGACAACGTGCGCCAGCTGTACGGGCGCCGCTTCCGCTACGTGCTGGTCGACGAGTTTCAGGACACCAACCCGATCCAGATGGCGATGATCGACGGGCTCGCGTCGGTGCACGGCAATTTGTTCGTGGTGGGCGACGACGACCAGTCGATCTACAGCTGGCGCGGCGCGCGCGTCGAGCACATCCTCGAGTTCGAGGAGTTGTACCCGCAAACCAAAGTCATCCGGCTGGAGCAGAACTACCGCTCGACGCAGACCATCCTGGACGCGGCCAACGGCGTCATCGCGCACAACAGCGGTCGCAAGGGGAAGACCTTGTGGACCGATGGGCCCGTCGGCGACAAGGTGCGCGTCACCGCGTGCCTCGACGAAGAGTCGGAGGCGCTCACGGTGATCGATCTCGTGAAGCGCGAAGTCGCGGCCGGCACCAACTTGAAGCAGATCGCGATTCTGTACCGCACCAACGCGCAGTCGCGCGCGCTGGAAGACGTCTTCAAGATGGGGTCGATGCCGTACCAGATCATCGGCGCGGTGCGCTTCTACGAGCGCGCCGAAGTGCGCGACGTGCTCGCGTACTGCAAGGCCATCGTCAACCCGGCCGATTCGATCAATCTCAAGCGAATTCTTAATGTGCCTCGCCGCGGGATCGGAAAGACGACCATCGACCAAATCGAAAACTTCGCCGCCGAGCGTGGCATCTCGTTGGTCGATGCGATGCGGGCGGCGGCGAATACGCTGGGCGCGGCGGCGGCAGCGCGCTGCCAGGCGTTCCTCACGCTGTTCGACCAGCTTCGCCGTACGGCCGAGATCCAGGTGGCGCCGCACGTGATCGACACCATCCTGAAGACGACCGAGTACCACAAGCATCTCGAAGAGAACTATCCCGACGCGGAGGCGCGCATCGAGAACGTCGACGAGCTGGTGTCGGCCGCTCACTCGTACGCGGAGGGAGCCGAAGACAAGTCGCTGCGCGCGTTCTTGGAAGAAGTGGCGCTGGTCGCCGACGTCGACACGCTGGACCTGGACAGCGGCCAGCTCACGCTAATGACCATCCACAACGCCAAGGGGCTCGAGTTCGACGCCGTTATCGTCACGGGGTTGGAGGAAGGGCTGTTCCCGCACTACAATTCGATCGACGACCCCACCGCGGTGGAGGAAGAGCGGCGCCTGTTCTACGTCGGCATGACGCGCGCGCGAGCGCGTCTCTATCTCACCTTCGCGGGCATGCGCCGGCGCATGGGGCTCATGGAGGGCGGCATGCCGTCGCGCTTCTTGAACGAAGTGCCCGAGCGCACGCTGGAAGCCCCGGTCGAACCGCTCGCGGCGCCGACGCTGCTCGGCGGCGCGTGGTCGCCGCGTCGCGACTATGCGCGCGCGGCACGCGACGAGTACGCGCAAACGGAGCCTGAGGAGTCGTACTCGCAGGAGTCAGTCGTGGTCGAGCGTTCGACGCCGCAGGCCAGACCGGCGAGTGTCAACGACCCGCACTACGAAGTCGGCATGCGTATCCAGCACGAGCGTTTCGGAAAGGGAATCGTGCGTAAGGTCGAGGGCAAGGGTGAGCAGACCCGCGTCACCGTGATCTTCGACGCCGGCAGCGAGCGCAAATTCCTGGTCCACTACGCGCCCATGCGTCCTTTATAGCTATGTCCAACAAGATCGACCGTAACGTCGTCCACCACCTCGAGAAGCTCGCGCGCATCGACTTGTCGCCCGACGAAGTCGTCATGATCACCGAGCAGCTCGGGCGCATCGTCGGCTTCGTGGAGAAGCTGCAAGCGGCCAGCGTGGAGGGAATCGAACCCACCCGCGCGATGTCGCACGAGTCCGGCGACCACGTCCGCGACGACGTGGTGACGCCGTCGCTCGAGCGCAAGGTCGTGTTGAGCGAAGCCCCCGACAAAGCCGACCAGTATTTTCGTGTTCCGCGCGTCATCGGCAAGGGCGACGACGAATGAGCCTCTCCGCGCTCTCCATCGCCGAATTGCGCAAGCGCATAGCGTCGGGTGAAGTGTCGCCGCTCGAAGCGTGCGATGCCGCGCTGGCCGAGATCGAGTCGCGCGACGGCGACGTCCACGCGTTCTTGGATGTCCATGCGGATCGTGCGCGCGATCACGCCCGCAAACTGACATCCTCGGGGGATGCGCGCTCGCTGTCGCTCGCGGGTGTCCCCGTCGCGATAAAAGACAACATGTGCGTCCAAGGAACACCGACCACGTGCGGCTCCAAGATCCTCGGGAAGTACAAACCGCCCTACACCGCGACCGCGGTCGCGCGCTTGCAGGCGGCGGGCGCGATCGTGGTCGGGAAGACCAATCTGGACGAATTCGCCATGGGCTCGTCGACCGAGAACTCCGCGTTCGGACCCACGCGCAATCCGTGGGATCTCACGCGCGCGCCGGGCGGCTCGAGCGGCGGCTCGGCGGCGGCGGTGTCGGCGGGGATGGCGGCCGCGGCGTTGGGCAGCGACACCGGCGGTTCCATTCGCCAGCCGGCCGCGCTGTGCGGTGTCGTCGGCATGAAGCCGACCTACGGGCGCGTGTCGCGCTACGGGCTGGTTGCGTTCGCAAGCTCGCTCGACCAGATCGGTCCTTTCGCGCGCAGCGTCGAAGACACCGCACTCATTTTGAACGCGCTGTGCGGCAAGGACCCCATGGACGCGACCAGCGCGTCCACGCCCGTGCCGAACTTCTCCTCCGACCTCGGAAAAACCCTCAAGGGCGTGCGCATTGGCGTCCCATGGGAGTTTCTTGGCTCACACGTGGATCCCTCGGTTCGCGGCTCGTTCGACAAGACCATCGACGCCGCCAAGCGCGAAGGCGCCACCGTGGTCGACGTGGCGCTACCCAACGCCGACTTCGGTCTCGCCGCGTACTACATCGTCGCCAACGCCGAAGCGAGCGCAAATCTCGCGCGCTTCGACGGGATTCGCTACGGCCACCGCTCCGCGCGCGCGCAGTCGCTCTACGACGTGTACGCGAAGACGCGCGAAGAGGGCTTCGGGCGCGAGGTGAAGCGGCGCGTGCTGCTCGGCACCTACGTGTTGAGCGCGGGCTACTACGACGCGTACTACGGCCGTGCGCAACGCGTGCGCTCGCTCATTATTCGCGACTTCGCGACCGCGTTCGAACGCTGTGACGTCGTGGCACTACCGACGTCGCCCACGCCCGCGTTCAAGCTGGGCGAAAAAGCCGACGACCCCATTCTCATGTACCTGAACGACGTGTTCACGATCCCCGTCAACCTCGCGGGGCTCCCCGGCATCTCCGTGCCGTGCGGACTTTCCCCGGAGAGACTTCCGATAGGCTTCCAATTGATTGGGCGAGCGTTTGACGAGACGACGTTGCTCCGTGCTGCTGGCGGCATTGAGCGCGTGACCGACTTTTCACGCGGCGCTGTCGCGCCGCTTTCCAAGGGAGATCGCGCGTGAGCTCGTCGTACGAAGCCGTCATCGGGCTCGAAGTCCACGCCCAGCTCTCGACCGCGAGCAAGATGTTCTGCGGATGCTCGGCCAAGTTCGGCGGCGCGCCCAACACCCACGTGTGTCCCACGTGCCTCGGGCTTCCCGGTGCGCTCCCCGTCGTCAACGCGCGCGCCGTCGAGTACGCCGTGCGACTCGGCCTCGCCACCGAGTGCACCATCGCGAACGAGAGCATCTTCGCGCGCAAGAATTACTTCTATCCCGACTGCCCGAAGAACTACCAGATCTCGCAGTTCGACACCCCGCTGTGCCGGAACGGGCACCTCTTCATCGAGAACGACGCGACCCGCGTGGGTATTCACCGCATCCACCTCGAAGAGGACGCCGGCAAGCTCGTGCACGTCGACGGCGCCGACCACAGCCTCGTCGACATGAACCGGAGCGGCGTGCCGCTGGTCGAGATCGTGAGCGAGCCCGACCTTCGCACCCCGGCGCAGGCGTCGGAGTATCTCCAGAAGCTGCGCTCGCTCGTGCGCTACCTCGGCATCTGCGACGGCAACATGGAAGAGGGAAGCCTGCGCTGCGACGTGAACCTGTCTGTGCGCAAGCGCGGCACCAAGGAACTCGGCGTCAAGACCGAGGTCAAGAATCTCAACTCGTTCAAGCAAGTCGAACAGGCCATCGAGTTCGAGACCGAACGGCAAAGCAAGATCCTCGAGAGCGGCGGCCGCGTTACTCAAGACACCCTGCTGTGGGATCCCGCCGCCAAACGCGCCACCGTCATGCGCAGCAAGGAAGAGGCGCACGACTATCGCTACTTTCCCGAACCCGACCTACGCGCGCTGCGCGCACCCGCTGCGCTCATCGATCGTGTGCGCGGCGAATTGCCCGAACTCCCCGACGCCAAGCAGAAACGCTTCGTGAAACAGTACGGCATCCCCGCCTACGACGCCCACGTGCTCACCGGCTCCGGCGACCTCGCCGATTACTATGAAGCCGTCGTCGCCGCGGGTGCGGACGCAAAGCACGCCAGCAACTGGGTTATGGGTGAGGTGATGCGCGAGATGAACGAAAAGGGAATCGACATCGAGGTATTCTCTAAGAGAGTTCATCCCGAAACCCTGGCGACTCTTATCAAGAACAAGAGCGTTGGTTCTTCTCAAGCCAAGACAGTCTTCCTTGTCATCAATGACAGTGCGAGCGTTGTCGAGTCGGTTGAAATGATAGTTAGGCGTCTAGACGTCGCGCAGGTCAGTGATGAAGAGGCTATTACAAGAGAAGCGGTCGCTGTGCTGGATGCAAACTCCGATGAGGTGATGCGCTACCTTGCGGGGAAGGAACAACTGCTGCAGTTCTTCGTGGGGCAGTTGATGAAGCGCACGAAGGGAAAGGCGAACGCCCAAGTGGCGACCGCGATCTTCAAGGGACTACTCGAGAAGCGACGATAGTCATTGTGATATACTGGTGCGACGTTGGAAGGGTTCGCACCATGCGACAAGCACGAACCGTCGTCTTGTTTCTCGTAGCTGAGTTGCTCGTCACGCAATCGGCGTCACGCGCCGATATACACTCCGGCGTTGCGCTCATCCCGCCCGGTCCCTCATGGGATTTCAGTGATTCCACGCTCGCCGTACCGCCCGATGGCGACCTGCGCTGGATAACTATCGTCATCGCGTCGGCAGCGTCGAATCCCGATCGGACGTTTCCTTACTACTTTGCCTGCGACGCTCCCGCCGCGATTGCTTATGCACACCCGGATTCGAGCTATGAAAATCTAACTACCGCGCCCGCAGACCCAGGGGCATATTCAGAGGGCAAGGAGATCCTTACGTATGCTGTGTACGTCGTGCGTACCAAGGAAGGACATTTCGCGAAGCTAAGGGTCTCCCGTCCTGGGGGTGGCATGCTAATCGAGTACTCTTACCAGGACGATGGCACCCGAGTACTCGTGCGCCCCGTTAAGATCGCGCCCACCACGTGGGGAAGAATCAAATGTCTGTATCGGCAGTGAGCTACAGCCGATGAGATTCGTTTCGCGACCGGCCACTTGCAACGTGTCTCACACCATGCTATAGTCCGCCGCGTTAGTTCCCGCCAATTCCACCGGCAACGGAAGGGGCGTTTGGGAGGAGGATGTGAGGATGAAGTACGTTGCCTTTTTTCTTTTCTGTTTGCTCACGATGGCTGCGCTTGCTCCCGCGAGCGTGGCGCAGATTCGCTTGAACGAGATTCTGGCCGACCCCGGCACCGATTGGAACGGTGACGGGAACATCGACTCGAAGCTCGACGAGTGGGTCGAGATCGTCAACACGGGTGCGTCGAGCGTCGACTTGTCGAAGTACCGTCTGTCGGACGCCGCCGCGGCGACCGACTTTCGCTTCGCGCTCACGGGGATGTTGGGCCCGGGCGAAGTGAAGGTGTACTTCGGCTCCGACGTGGTGGCGTGGCAAGCCGCGAACGGCGTCGGCCAGTTGGGACTGAGTCTCAACAACGCCGGCGACACGGTGTTCCTCTACGCGGTCAACGGCACCGACGTCGTGGTGGAAGACACGCGCACGTACGCGACGGCGGAAGTGCTCGACGATCGCTCGAACGGTCGCTTGCCGCAAGGCACGGGGCCGTGGGTGATCTTCGACGCGCTCAATCCGTACACGGGTGCGCAGCCGCCCACGCCGACGGGGTGCGCGCCGTCGCCGGGTCAGAACCCGTCGTGCCCGACCCCCACTCACGCCTCCACGTGGGGAAAGATCAAAGCGTTGTATCGCGGTTGAGCGCCGCGAGTCGTAAACGGTTGTCCTGGTAGGTCGATTCACTAGGCCCCGACGTTGCCGGTGGGGGCGGGAAGGTGGATTGACAGGGGCGGGCGCGTTCTAGTAACTTGAGGCCCGATAATGGGTTCCCAACTCAAGGAGATGCTGTCGCGGATGGCGGCGGGCGACCTCTTGGCCGCCGCGCGGGCGATGTCGGTGATCGAGCGCGGGGGCGAAGACGCACAGGCGCTGCTCGACGCGATTCACCCGCAAACGGGGCGTGCGTGGCGCGTCGCGTTCACGGGGCCGGGGGGCGCGGGCAAGAGCACGCTCGTCGACCGCGTGATCGAGTGCGAACGCGCGGCGGGTCGCACGATCGGCGTCGTCGCCGAAGACCCGTCGAGCCCGTTCTCGGGCGGCGCGATTCTGGGCGACCGCGTGCGCATGGCGCACGCGCAGGGCGACGCGGGTGTGTTTGTGCGCTCGCTCGCGAGCCGCGGCACCGAGACGGGATTGAGCGCACTCGCCGGCGAGCTCGCGGATGTCATGGACGCGTTCGGGCGCGACGTGGTGGTGCTGGAGAGCATGGGTGTCGGGCAGGTGGAGACGCGCGTGCGCTACCTCGCCGACACCGTCGTCGTCGTGTTGACGCCGGAAGCGGGCGACGACGTGCAAACAATGAAATCGGGATTGCTCGAAGTCGCCGACGTCCTCGTCGTCAACAAGTCGGACCGCGCGGGCGCCGACGCGCTCGCGGCCGATCTCACGAGTGTCGCGTCGCTGCGCACGCCGCGCGACGGTTGGTCGACGCCGGTCGTGCAGACCGCGGCCACCGAAGGCCGCGGCGTCGACGCGCTGGGCGCCGCGCTCTCGCAGCACCGGGCGCACTTGGAAGGCGGGGGCCGCCGCGCCGCCCGCCGCCGCGAAGCGCTGCGCGAGCGGGTTCGTCTCCTGGTGGAGGAGGACGCGCGCGCCGCGCTGTGGCGAGACCCTATCCTCCAAAAGCAGTTTGATGCTATCTTGGAGGACGTCGTGGGCGGACGCACGTCGCCGTACCGGGCCGCGCGCGATCTCGCGGCCGCGCGCCGCCCCGCGTCGACCAGCCAGCCATGAACCGACCGATCAAGATTTTGATCGCGAAGCCCGGCCTCGACGGCCACGACCGCGGGGCGAAGGTAATCGCCAACGCGCTCCGCGACGCGGGCATGGAGGTCGTGTACACGGGCCTCCACCAGACGCCGGAGATGGTGGTCGACGCCGCGCTGCAAGAGGACGTCGACGTGGTGTCGGTGAGCATTCTGTCGGGCGCGCACATGACGCTCATCCCGCGCGTGCGCGAGCTCATGAACGAACGCGGGCTCGGCAACGTGCAACTCATCGCGGGCGGCATCATCCCCGACGCGGACGCCGCCGCTCTAAAGAAGATCGCGGGCGTAGCGGGCATTTTCGGGCCCGGCACGTCGACGCAGGACGTCGTCACCTTCATCCAATCATTGGTCACCAACCGGAAGTAGCAGCATGTCGCAGATCGTCCTGACCGAAGAGCATCAAATGATTCGAGAGACCGCCCGCAAGTTCGCGGAGGCGGAGCTCGTGCCGAACGCGGCCCACATCGACGAGACGGGCGAATACCCGGTCGAAAACTTCAAGAAGATGGGCGAGCTCGGCTTCATGGGCTTGATCGTCCCCGCCGAGTACGGCGGCACCTTCATGGATACCATCTCGTACGCGATCGTGATCGAAGAGCTCGCGCGCGCGTGCGGGTCGACCGCGCTCGGTGTCGCGGCGCACAACTCGCTCGCGTGCGGGCCGATTCTCTTGATGGGATCGGAAGCGCAGAAGCAGCGGTATCTTCCCGAGCTCGCGAGCGGCGAAGCGATCGGAGCGTTTTGTCTGACCGAGCCGCACGCCGGCAGCGACGCGTCCAACACGAAGACCACCGCGGTCTTGAAGGGCGACAAGTACATCTTGAACGGCACCAAGATCTACGTCACCAACGGCGGATGGGCGCGCTATCTGGTCGCGACCGCGTCGACGGATCCGTCGAAGGGTGCCAAGGGCATCAGCGCCTTCGTCGTGCAGAACGACTTCCCGGGCTTCGTGATCGGTTCGAGGGAAAAGAAGCTGGGACTGCGCGCGTCGGGGACCTTCGAGATCGTGTTCGACAACTTGGAGGTTCCGCGCGAGAACTTGCTCGGTTCCGAAGGCGGCGGCTTCCGCACCTTCATGAAGACGCTGGAAGGCGGACGCATCTCGATCGGTGCATTTTCGCTCGGGCTAGCGCAGGCGGCGATGGAGGCGGCGATCAAGTTCGCGAAGGACCGCCGGCAATTCGACCGGCCCATCACCGAGTTCCAGGCCACGCAGCTCAAGATCGCCGACATGGCCACCGAGATCCACGCCGCGCGCCTGCTCGTGTACGACGCCGCGCGCCGCAAGGACGCGGGGGAGGACTTCGGGCGTTACGCGTCGATGGCCAAGTTGTACGCGTCGGAGATGTCGATGCGCGTGACCAACCAGGCCATCCAGATTCACGGCGGCTACGGCTACTGTAAGGAATACGGAGTCGAGCGCTACTACCGGGATGCCAAGCTGGGTGAGATCGGCGAAGGCACCAGCGAGATTCAGCGCGTCGTCATCGCGCGCGACGTTCTCGAAAAAGATCAGTAAGGAGATAGATCGAAATGGAACGAGCCGTCATCGTATCCGCGCTCCGCACTCCCATCGGGCGCTTCATGGGCGGGCTGGCGACGCTGCCCGCGCCGCGCCTGGCCGCGGGTCTTATCAAGGAGACCGTCGCGCGCACCAAGCTCGACACCGAAACCGTCGACGAAGTGATCCTCGGTAATGTTCTGCAAGCCGGCGTCGGGCAGGCGCCCGCGCGCCAGGCCATGATCTTCGGCGGGGTGGCGCCGTCGGTGGCCGCGGTCACCATCAACAAGGTGTGCGGGTCGGGTTTGAAGTCGGTCATGCTGGCCGCGCAAGCGATCAAGGCGGGTGACGCCGACGTCGTCATCGCAGGCGGCATGGAGAGCATGAGCTTGGCGCCGTACCTGTTGCCCGACGCGCGCACGGGCCAGCGCCTCGGCCACGGCAAGCTCGTCGACGCCATGATCAACGACGGGCTGTGGGACTGTTACAACGACTTCCACATGGGCAACACCGGCGAGTTGGTGGCGAAAAAGTACAACGTGTCGCGCGAGGCGCAGGACGACTTCGCAGTCGAAAGCCACAAGAAAGCCATTGCCGCCATCGAGCGCGGCGATTTCAAGGACGAGATCGTGCCCGTGATGGTGCCGCAGCCCAAGGGCGAACCCGTCGCGGTCGCGGTCGACGAAGGACCGCGCGCCGACGCGTCCAAGGAGAAGCTCGGGAAGCTCAAGCCCGCGTTCGAGAAGGACGGCACCGTGACTGCCGGCAACGCGAGCACCATCAACGACGGCGCCTCCGTGCTGCTCGTGATGTCGGAGAAGAAGGCGAAGGAGCTCGGCCTCGAGGTGCTCGCCGTCGTCGACGCCTACGCGACCGGCGGCATGGAACCGCAGTGGGTCATGATGGCTCCCGTCAAAGCGGTCGGCAAGTTGTTGGAAAAAACCAAGACGCGCATCACCGACTACGACTTGGTCGAGCTGAACGAAGCCTTCGCCGTGCAAGCGGTCGCCCTCATCCGCGAGCTCAAGCTCCCGCCCGAACGCCTGAACGTGAACGGCGGCGCGGTCGCCCTCGGCCACCCCATCGGTGCTTCCGGCGCGCGCGTGCTCACGACACTCATCCACGCCATGCGCAAGCGTCGCGCGAAGCGCGGCCTCGTCTCCCTGTGCTTGGGCGGTGGCAACGCGGTCGCCATGAGCGTGTCGCTGCCGTGAAGATCGAACGCGTCTCCGTCATCGGCGCCGGCACCATGGGTGCGGGCATCGCGCAGGTGTTCGCGACCAGCGGACACGCGGTCAAGCTCATCGACGTGTCGAGCGAGTTCGTGAAGAAGGGACTCGCGGGCATCGAGTCGAGCCTCGACCGCATGGTGAAGAAAGAGACCATTCCGCTCACCACCAAGACCGAGATTCTCGGGCGCGTCCGCACCGACACCTCGCTCGAAGCCACCGGCGCGAGCCAGCTCGTGGTGGAAGCCGTGAGCGAGAACGTCGACGTGAAGAAGAAGGTGTGGCGGGAGGTCGCGTCGCACGTCGGTGAAGACGCCATCTTCGCCACCAACACGTCGTCGATCTCCATCAGCGAATTGGCCGCGGTGGTGCCCAAACCGTCGCGCTTCATCGGCATGCACTTCATGAATCCCGTGCCGGTGATGAAACTGGTGGAAGTGATTCGCGGCCTCGAGACCGACGAGGTCACCACCACCACCACGCTCGATCTATGTCGCTGGCTGGGGAAGACGCCGGTCGAAGTCCACGACTACCCCGGCTTCGTGTCGAACCGCATCCTGATGCCGATGATCAACGAGGCGGTGTTCTGCCTGATGGAAGGCGTCGCCACCCAAGAGGCCATCGACGAAGTGATGAAACTCGGCATGGCGCACCCCATGGGCCCGCTCGCGCTCGCCGACCTCATCGGCCTCGACGTGTGCCTCGCCATCATGGAAGTTCTGCACCGCGACCTCGGCGACTCGAAGTATCGCCCGTGCCCGCTCCTCCGCAAGATGGTGGTGGGAGGACGACTGGGAAGAAAAACGGGACGCGGGTTCTACGACTACTCGAAGTAGCGGGACTACTTCTTTCTCTCCACCAATTCGCACAGCACCTTGCCCGTCGCTTTGGGGTGAATGAAGGCGACGCGCGAGCCCTGCTTGCCGGGGCGCGCGACGGTGTCGATCAACGCCACGCCGCTCGCCGCGAGTTTCCTTAGCGCGCCGTCGATGTCGCCCACTTCGAACGCGATGTGGTGCAGACCGGGTCCGCGCGTCGCGACGAACTTGGTGATGGGGGAGTCGGGGGTCGTGCCTTGCACGAGCTCGATGTCGGTGCCGCCGGTGTGGATGGTGGCGATGGCGACGCCGAAGCCGGCGATCACTTCGCGGTGGTGCGCCTTCAGACTGAACACGGACTCCATGGTGGCGATGGCGGCGTCGAGGTTCTCGACCGCGATCGCGATGTGGTCGACGCCCCGGATGGCGGTGTCGCTCATGCGCGACGACCTCCTTCGCGGTGTCTCCCGAACACCTTCGCGAGGGCGGTGCAAATTTCGCCGATGGTCGCGCGCGCGGAGACCGCGTCGACGATGTGGGGCATGAGGTTGTCGGTCGCACGCGCCGCCGCTTCGATCTTCGCGAGCGTCTTGGTCACGCGCGCGTTATCGCGCGTCGCGCGTCGTTTGGCCAATGCGGCCACTTGTTCTTTCTCCAATTTCGGATCGACACGAAACACCGGCGTCTCGACGTCCGCCGCTTCCGTGTACGCGTTCACGCCCACCACTTTCTCTTCGCCGCTCTCCAGCTGCTTCTGGAATTCGTACGCGGCGCGCTCGATCTCGCGCTGCGGGTAGCCGGCTTCGATGGCGTGGATCATGCCGCCCTTGCCGTCGATCTCGGCCATGATGCCGGTCGCGCGCGCTTCCAATTCGTCCGTTAGCGCTTCGACGAAGAAGCTCCCGCCCACGGGGTCGATGGTGTCGGCGACGCCGGTTTCTTCCAGCACGATCTGCTGCGTGCGCAGCGCCAAGTGCGACGCCGCTTCGGAAGGAAGCCCGAGCGCCTCGTCGAGGCTGTTGGTGTGGAGCGACTGCGTTCCGCCGAGCACCGCGGCCAGCGCTTGCAGCGCGACGCGCACGGCATTGTTCTCGGGCTGCTGCGCGGTGAGCGTGCTGCCCGCGGTCTGCGCGTGGAAGCGCAGCTTCCAGCTGTCCTCGTTCTTGGCGCCGAAACGCTCGCGCACGATGCGCGCCCACATGCGGCGCGCGGCGCGGAACTTCGCGACCTCTTCGAACAGATTGTTGTGCACGTTGAAAAAGAACGAGAGGCGCGGCGCGAAGTCGTCGATCGACAGGCCGGCGGCGACGCCGGCTTGCGCGTAGGCGACGCCGTCGGCCAGCGTAAACGCGATCTCCTGCGCCGCGGTCGATCCCGCTTCGCGAATGTGGTAGCCGCTGATGCTGATCGGGTTCCAGTTGGGCATCTCGCGCGACGCCCACGCGAACATGTCGGTAATGATGCGCATCGACGGCGCGGGCGGGAAGATGTAGGTGCCGCGCGCGATGTACTCCTTCAGGATGTCGTTCTGCACCGTACCGGAAAGCTCGCCGCGTTTACCCCCGCGCTCCTCGTGCACGACGCAGTACATCGCCAAGAGCACCGACGCCGTCGCATTGATGGTCATCGACGTGCTCACGGTCGCGAGCGGAATCTGGTCGAACAAGGTCGCGAGGTCGTCGACGGTATCGATCGCGACGCCGACGCGCCCGACTTCGCCGAGCGCGAGGGGGTCGTCGGAATCCAGACCCATCTGGGTGGGGAGGTCGAACGCGACCGAGAGCCCGTTCTGCCCGCGCTTAAGGAGCGAATGAAAGCGCTGGTTGGTTTCGCGCGCGGTGCCGAAGCCCGCGTACTGTCGCGTCGTCCAGGGGCGGCTCCGGTACATCGACGGATACACGCCGCGCGTGAATGGAAACTGACCGGGGAAGCCGATGTTCTCCACATCGTTCGCGTCTAGTTCCCCCGTGCGTTCGTACAACGGCTCGATCTCGATACCCGACGACGTGCGAAAGCGCTTCTTCCGCTCCGGTGCCTTCTTCACAGCCGGATCGTACGTCTTCGCGCGCCACGTCTTTGTGTTCTTCGACGCCATCACTCTCTCTCGATCGTCACCAGCGCGGTTTGCGAATCGACCTTGTCGCCCTCGGACACGGCCACCGACGTGACGACACCCGCGACTTCGCTCGTCAACTCGTTTCTCATTTTCATGGCTTCCATCACGACGACGGCGTCGCCCGCGGAAACGCGCGCGCCGGACTGCACTCGCACTTGGACGACGAGCCCGGGCATCGGCGCGCGCACCGTGTACGCGCCCGTGTGTTCTCTCTCGCGTTCGGCGTCGCGCACCGCGACCAGGAGCTCGTCCAGCACTTCGACGTCGTAATGGCGCCCCAGCACGCGCGCGAAGTACTCGCCGCGCTCGGGCTTCACCGGCGCCGCTTCCACCAAGTACGACTTGTGGTCGATGAGGAGCGAGAACGCGTCCTTGTCGCCGAAGGTGCGCGCGTCGACATTGAGAACGCGCCCGTCGACGTCGACGCGGTAGTGCGAGCCCTCGCGGGAGACGTGGAGCACCTTTTCGGCGCCGTCGACGCGAACGATGAGCTTCATCGCGACCACCGCTTGGTGGCGTCGGCGCGCGCGGCACGACGCCACGCGCCGTCTTTCGACTCGTCGACGGTGGCGTAGCGCACGGTGCTGCGGTACTCGAAGGCGGCGATGGCGGCGGCCACCGCGGCCAGCTCGATCTCTTCGTCGCGCTGGTGCAGCTTGGAAGTCTCGAAGTGCGATTCGATGTGCTTGGTGTCGTAGCTCCCGTCGACGAAGGCGCCCTCGTTCAGCGCCCACAGCAGGAAGTCGACGTTGGTGCGCACCGGCTCGCAGCGGTATTCGCGGAGCGCGCGCCGCGCGCGCCGAATCGCCTCTTCGCGCGTTTCGCCGTACACGACCAGCTTGCCCAGCATGGGGTCGTAGTAGATGGGAATCTCGTAGCCTTCGTACACGCCGTTCTCGTTGCGCACGCCCGGGCCCTGCGGCAGCACCAGCCGCTTGATGGTCCCGATCGACGGCATGAAGTTGTGCGCGGGGTCCTCCGCGTACACGCGCATCTCGACGGCGTGTCCGCGTGGCACCACGTCGCCTTGCCGGATCGACAGCGCGGCGCCGCCCGCGACTTCGATCTGCTGCTTCACCAAGTCGACGCCGTAGACCATCTCGGTC
>CAZLLI010000069.1:0-14233 GCA_964560355.1 uncultured bacterium
CGATGGTGGTCTTCCCCGACCCCGACGGCCCCGCGATCCCAACCACGCGAACGGGGCCGGGAATGCCCGCGGAGGGGCCGTTGAATCGCGCTTCGGGTCCCATGACGCGATCGTACCACGTGTGCTAGCATCCCCGTCATGACCACCCGGCGCCTGGCATCGCACGCGTCCACCCGACCCGCCCGACCATGGATCGACGAGCTGGCCGACCGAGTGCCGGGCGGGCGTCGCAACGTCAGCATCGGGTTGTCGGTCCTGGGCGCGATCGTCGCGACGCTCATCGTGATCCAGGTGGTGTCGATGCGCAAAGTCGCGGAGTGGGCGCCGATCGACGTGGTCGATTCGCGCGACCCGCTGCAGGATCTCCCCATTCGCCTCGCGGCGGCTGACGGGACCGTGCGGCCCGCGCAGACCTACGACGCGGTTATCGATCTCAAAGGCATCGATCACTTGGTGGTCGGCGTCGACCTGGATTATCTGCCACGCCAGGACACCGAGCGCGAAGTCTTGATTCGAGCCGCGGATGACCGCGTGAAGTTTCGCGACCACGTTCCCGATTCCTATTTCACCGAAGGACGCTTCATGCTGCGCTTGTACTCGCGACATTTTCCGGCCGGGGACTACACGCTCGAGATCGAGGCCCCCGAAGCCGGCGGCGAGGCGCACGTCGTGGCGGCCTCGTGGTTCCAGGTCTCCAAATGACGACCTCGGCGGAGATGAGAAAGCTCTCGATCGGGCACAGTCCCGACGCCGACGACGCCTTCATGTTCTACGGGCTCGCGTCGGGGCGCGTGGCCATTCCGGGCTACCGCGTCGACCACGTGCTGGATGACATCGAGACGCTGAATCGGCGCGCGCGCGCCGCCGAATTGGACGTCACCGCGATTTCGGCCGCGGCCTACCCGGAGGTCCAGCACCTGTATCGCATCATGTCGTGCGGCGCGTCGGTGGGACGTCGATACGGTCCCATCGTGCTCGCGCGCGAGCCGCTGTCGATCGCGCAGCTCGCGGGCCGTCGCGTCGCGGTGCCGGGGCCACAGACCACCGCGTATCTTCTCTTCCGTCTCTACGTCCCCGGCGAGATCACGCCCGTGATGATGGACTTCGACCGCATCATGGACGCCGTCGCGAGCGGCGACGTCGACGCCGGGATCGTCATCCACGAGGGCCAGCTGACGTGGCCGTCGAGCGGACTCAAGGTCATCATCGACTTGGGCGCCGCCTGGAGCGAAGACACCGGCCTTCCGATTCCGCTCGGCCTCGACGTGGTGCGCCGCGAACTCGGCAGCGCGACCATGGACGCGGTCGCTCGAGCGCTCAAGAAGAGCATCCAGCTCGCGCACGCACAGGAGGACGAAGCGGTCGACTACGCGATGCAGTTCGGGCGCGGCGTCGCCCGCGACGTGTGTCGCAAGTTCGTGCGCATGTACGTCAACGACGACACCGTCGACATGGGAGACGAGGGCCGCAAGGCACTCGAGACCCTGTACGGGCGGGCCGTCGAACGCGGCCTCCTAGCGACTCCTCCCCACCTCGATATTCTCTGGGTCTAACCTAACCAGTTGTCCGGATTAGTCTTACGGACCAAAAAAACTCCTTGTCAGATAGCTATCATTTTGATATAGTAATGCTACCATTTTGAGAAGGAGGTTTCTTATGCTGACCCGTGAACACGAACTAAAGACCATGAACGGCTGGGCCATGCTCTTCCTGCTGCTCGCCGGGGGCGTCGCGCTCGCGTTGTGGTTCGTCGAAATTATCCAGACCGGCCCCACCGTCGCCTTCATTCTGACCTGGTCCCTGGCGATGATCGTGTGGGCGTTGTTGCTGGGCGGGTTCTTCACACTGCAGCCAAACATGGCCGCCGTGTTGGTCCTGTTCGGGCGTTACGCCGGCACCGTGAAGACCAGCGGCTTCCACTGGGCCAACCCGTTCTTCACCAAGACCCGCGTGTCGCTGCGCGCGCGCAACTTGAACGCGGAGCGCATCAAGGTCAACGACTCGCGTGGCAACCCGATCGAGCTCGCGGCGGTGATCGTGTGGCGCGTCACCAACACTGCGCAGGCTATCTTCGACGTCGACGAATTCGTGCACTATGTGACGGTGCAGAGCGAATCCGCGCTGCGCCATCTCGCGAGCGCGTACCCGTACGACACCACCGAAGAAGGCCAGCTCTCCTTGCGCGGCAGCATGGACGAAGTCTCCGCCTCGCTGACCAAGGAATTGCAGGAGCGCGTTACGCTGGCGGGTGTCAAGGTCGACGAAGCGCGCCTGAGCCACCTCGCCTACGCGCCCGAAATCGCACAGGCGATGCTGCAGCGCCAGCAGGCGGAAGCGATCGTCGCCGCGCGCACGCGCATCGTCGACGGCGCCGTCGGCATGGTCGAGATGGCGCTCGAACGGCTCGACAAGCATTCGACCGTACGACTCGACGAAGAGCGTCGCGCGGCCATGGTCAGCAATCTGCTGGTCGTGCTGTGCGGCGATCGTTCCGCGCAGCCCGTGGTCAATGCGGGAACGCTGTACTCGTAGGAATGTGAGCGAACATGTCCGGAAGAAAATCGATATTAGTCCGACTTCCGGAAGAGTTGCACGAAGAGCTCAACCGTTGGGCGCGCGACGACCTGCGCAGCGTCAACGGGCAAATCGAGTACCTCTTGCGCGAAGCGGTTCGGAAACGACGCGGTGTCGTGCTGCCGCCCGACGGGGAACCGCCCGGCGGCCCGACCAAGCCCGCGTGAAGCAATCAGTGTGAACGGCGCGCCGCGTCCATCGCCTCTCGGATGCGGCGCGCTGCTTTTTCGACGTGGTCGAGCGTGAAGCCGGAGGGGAACACATCGCCGCCGACGCCGACCGCCACCGCTCCCGCGGCGACGTAATCGCGAATGGTGTCGGCGGTGATGCCGTTGGTCGGCACCAGCGGAATGTCGGGGAGCGGGCCGCGAATCGCCCGCAAGTACGCGGGGCCGCCCAGCGCGGCGGCCGGGAACACCTTCACCAAACGCGCGCCGGAACGATGCGCGGCCAGGATTTCGGTCGCGGTCGACGTCCCCGGCACCGCGAGCAAACCGAGGTGGTGCGACTCTTCGACTACGTCGGCGTCGAACACGGGCGAAAGCGCGAAGCGCCCCCCCGCCTCGGCCACCGCGCGCGCGTCGTCGCGCGTGAGCACGGTGCCGCCGCCCGCGACGACGCCGCGTTCGCGCGACAGGGTCGCGATGGCGTCGAGCGCACCCGGCGTCGTGAGCGTGATCTCGAGCACCGACAGCCCGCCGCGCACGGCGGCGCGGCACGCGTCGACGAGCGGCGCGCCCGCGCCCAAGCGGACGCACAAGAACACGCCGTCCGCGAGCACGTCGCGGACGGTGCGTTCGATCTTCTCGGCGGCGTGCGTGACCGACGACACGTCGACTACCCGCCCGCGTCGGCCTTCTTGGCCGCTTCCTTCTTGAGCTTGTCGTTGGCGTAGATCGCTACTTCGACGCGACGATTGGAGGCCTTGCCCGCGGACGTATTGTTGTCCGCGATGGGCTGCGACTCGCCGTACGCCATGGTGGTGAAGCGCGTCTCCATCACCTGCTGCGTCGCTAGGTACGCCGCGACCGAATTCGCGCGCCGCTGCGAAAGCTCGAGGTTGTGCTCCTCGGGACCGTCGGAATCGGTGTGGCCTTCGAGCAGAATATTGGTGTCGGGGTATTTGTTGAGCGTCACCGCCAGCTTGGAGAGGTTCTCCCTGCTCGCCGACTTCAGCACGGCTTTGTCGATGTCGAACAACAATCCCGAGTCGAAGGTGATCTTGATCCCTTCGCCGATGCGCTCGACCTTGGCGCCCTCCAAGTCGCGCTGGATCTCTTCGGCCTGCTTGTCCATGTAGTGGCCGATGTAGGCGCCCGCGGCGCCGCCCACGGCCGCGCCGATGATCGCTCCCACCGCGGTGTTGCCCGATTGGTGTCCGATGACGCCGCCGATGGCGCCACCCGCAGCGGCGCCGCCGATCGCGCCCTTCTGGGTATTGCTCATGCTGCTGCAGCTCCAGTTGGGAGCCGCGAGCGCGGCCACCATCGCGCATATGGCTAGCTTCTTCATGACGTCCTCCGTCGAAAAAATGTTGGCGCTGCGAACCTACCACCGCCGGCGCGGGGTGCGCAACCCTTGGCTGTCGGGGATGTGTAAGCGAAGCGACAGCCGTCGCCGCTAGAACCAGAGGTGCATTTGCAGGAATAGGTCGGCGTCGTCGCCGCTGGGCGTGGCGACGTCGAGCAAGCGGATGCGCCCGTCGAAGCTCACGCCCGGGATCACGTGCAATTGCCCGCCGAATTGCCAGCGCGCCGATTGGTCGTCGATCACGTCGCGATCGGGGTCGGTCCAGTCGTACGCGACGAGCGCGTTCACGCCGTTCCAAATCATCCAGTCGAGCTCGCCGTACCACACCAGTTTGTCGGCCTGGAGGCCGCTGGTGCGCTGCTCGCTGCCAACGTCGACTTCCGCCTGCAGCGTGAGCGGAATGCGCTTCGAATAGAACCACGGGTTGAACGATCCGTACACGCCGTAGGTGTCGGTGTCGCCGCCTTCGTCGAGCGGGCGCCGTCGCATCATCGCACTCGCGCCCAGCGACCACCCGAAGTCGCGCCAGCCCATATTCACCGCGGCGCCCCAGCCGTCGCCCACGTCGAAGATGTCCCACGGATCGGGCTCGACGTACTTGTTCGGCAACTTGAAGTACGACGCCTGCAGGAACGGATAGCTCGCGACCGCCCCCACTTCGACGCCGAGCACGCGTGCGTCCGGCAGCGATCCGTCGAGCTCGAATTCGCGGCGAATGCGATTGGTGTGGTCGTCGAGGCGAAGGCCGTACGACGGCACGAAGCGCCCCGCCTTCGCGTACGCTTGGTACGGCCACTCGCTCGTCATCGCGAACAATTCGCGGAAGTACGGCGAGTGCGAGTCGTCAATGGTGTCGGAGTAGCCGCTCGACTGTCCGCGCGCGCCGATGTTCATGAGGAACGTGGCGTGGTGGATCGGGTGCAGCGCGGTGCCGATGTCGACTTGCATCGGGAACATCAAAGCAGACTTCGACACCAGGGTCGCGAAGCGAAGGTCGGCGCCGAAGCGAAGAATTGGATCCGGGTTCAGCTTGGCGTAGCGACCCGGGAAGGGCGCGTTGGCCGACTCGCCTCGCGGTTGCCCCCACGCCCACTTGTCGTGCAGCGAGTCGCGATACGCGACCGCCTCCTGCATGTTGTGCGGGCCGACCGGCATGTAGGAATCGTAGGGCGTCGCCTTGTCGCGCCGGCCCAGTCCCGGGAAGTTGCGGTCCCAGTCGTCCATGGGACGCGGGCTGGTCGCGATCATGGGCAGCGTCGAGCGCCCGTAGTAGCGTCCCGCGGTCGTGCGCATCCCGCCGCCCGACGGGTCGACGTGACACGTCTGGCACGACATGTTGCGCTTACGATTTGCGAACTTGGGTTCGTCCCAGTCGGGGAGGATGTGACACGTGTCGCACGCGCGACCCGCTTGCGACGCATACAACGGCAGCGCGCGCACGCCGCGCGCCATCGCGCCGACCGCGAGGCCCGCGAACACCACCACGGCGAAGGCGCGCTTCAGTTGCACGGTGCGGGTGTCCCGTTCTCCACCCAGCGGCGAAGGAGTAGTTTCTGCGCGCTCGTCAGTCGCGGCATCGCGCCCGGCGGCATGGTGTTGTTCTCGATCTGGTCGAGGATGTCACCCGCGAACGCGACGATCTCGACGCAGTCGTTCATGTTGGGGCCGTCGTCTTCGAAGGTCGTGCGCGGGCGCGAGAGCGCGTAGCCCGATTCCCCGCCGCCGTCGCCGCCACTGTCGTGGCATGAGACGCAGTTGTTTTGCAGGATGGCGAAGACTTGGTCGTAGGTGGGATTCGCGGGCGCCGCGTTGGGGTCGACTTCGTCGAGCGGAAGGTCTCCGGAGCCGCAGCCGACCGCGGCCAGGATCGCCGCGAGCGCGACCACTCGCACCGCGCGCGCAAAACTACGCGCATCGAGTTGCGGCTCGATTGTCGTCGAATGACGAACCTTCATGGACGAACTACCAGTCTAGTACGATCGCGAATATCAACGGGGCTACGATGGTGGCATCGGATTCGATGACGAAGCGCGGCGTGTCGACCTCGAGCTTGCCCCACGTGATCTTTTCGTTGGGCACCGCACCCGAGTACGAACCGTAGCTCGTCGTCGAATCACTAATTTGACAGAAATAGCCCCACACCTTCGTATCCCGACGAAGGTCCTGGTGGATCATGGGCACGACACAAATCGGGAAGTCGCCCGCGATGCCGCCGCCGATCTGGAAGAACCCGATCGACGACTTGGCCGCGGTCGACGTGTACCAGTTGGCCAGATCGACCATGTATTCGACGCCGGAACGCAGCGTGCCCGGATTCTTCACGTCGCCGCGAATCATCGACGCGGCGAACATGTTGCCCAGCGTCGAGTCTTCCCACCCCGGCACCACCATGGGGAGATTCTTCTCCGCGGCGGCGACGATCCACGAATCCTTGGGGTCGATCTGATAGTGCTGCTTGAGCGCGCCCGAGCGAATCACCTTGAAGATGAATTCGTGCGGGAAGTAGCGCTCGCCTTTCTTGTCGGCGCGCACCCACTCCTCGAGCACCGCCGCTTCCAGCCTGCGCATCGCTTCCTCTTCGGGAATGCAGGTGTCGGTCACGCGGTTGAGGTGGCGGTCGAGGAGCCGCTTTTCGTCTTGCGGCGTCAGGTCGCGATAGTTGGGAATGCGTTCGTAGAAGTCGTGGGCGATGAGGTTGTAGACGTCCTCTTCGAGGTTGGCGCCCGTGCACGAAATAGAGTGGACCTTGTCGCCGCGAATCATCTCGGCCAGCGAGATGCCGAGCTCGGCCGTGCTCATGGCGCCCGCGATCGTCACCATCATCTTGCCGCCGCCGTCGAGGTGGTGGCGGTAGGCGTCCGCCGCGTCGATCAACGCCGCGGCGTTGAAGTGGCGGAAGTGGTGGCGAAGAAATGCGCTGATGGGCGCCTTGCTGGAAATCGCCGGCTTGACCGACGCGACGCCGACGTGCGACTTCATGGCGGGAATACTAGCACGCGCCTGCGCGCCTGCCAACCCCCGGCTTAGGGGCGTCGCGGCGCCGCGCTCGCTTCCTCCGCGAGCCACTGCGTCGCTTCGGTGCGGCTTCGAAACACGCGCACCGCGAACGGCATCGCGTGCGCGCTCATCTCGAACAGCGTCGACAATCCGAAGTCGGGGCTCCCCGACACCAGAATCGCGACGCGGTAGCCTTTGCCGCGATCGCTCTGCCGCGAGCTGATCATGTCGAGCAAGCCGGGAATCTCTTGCATGCGCAGGCCGATCGACGCGTGGCGCAGGTCCCACAGCGCGTTGATGCCGGGCGTGAAGCGCGGGTCGTCGAACATGTGCTGGAACGCGGAGCGCACGTCTTCCAGCACGATGGTGCCGGTGCACGAAAACGTGACCAGTCGGTTTTCCGGTTCGATCTGATGCGCGACGGGCATGTCTCTCCCCTTCGATGCCGGGGCCTTTATGGTAGCGCATTCGACGCACGCGCGCCAGGTCCCGACGTGCGTGCGTCCATACAAACGCGGCGCCGTGAGCGCCGCGCTAGCGCCGTTCGGCCTTGCTCAACTTCGCCGCGAAGCGCCCGGGTCCCGTGAAGAACAGGCCCACCCACACGATCAAGTACAGCACCGCCTTCTCGGCCCCCGCCCAACCCGACGCCGGGTTGTCGGTTGGCAGGTGCAGGTGCATCCAAATCGCGACGAACATGTTGATCGACAGCACCAACGTCGCGAAGCGGAACAGCGGCCCCAGCACGATGAGGATCGAGCACACCGACTCCGCGAACGCCGCCAAGAATCCCCACATCACCGGCGCGAACGCGATGCCGAAGTTCCCCATCGCGCCCCCGACGCGTTCCCACGCCTCCGGCCCGCCCGTCATCTTGCCGTAACCGTGCATGAGAAACATCAACGTGCCTGCGGCGAGTCGAAGTACCAAGAGACCGAAATCCTTCGCGACGCCTTCGCTCGAAAACATTTTTCCAAACATGGGGACCTCCTCTGCTTCGACGCGAGCATACGTCGATTCCCGATAGCGGGTAAAGCGATCTATAGTGGCAGGAATCGAGCCAGTTCGTTCAGGGAGCTAGAGCGACATTGCCTCCGCAACCGGGAATTCGCGGAGAACGTCGTAGAGGGTGGTGCGCTGCGCGGGGGTAAAGCCGGCGTCGCGGATCAAGGCGATGATCTCGTCGATCGTCGTTCTATTATAGAAGCCGGCTTCCTGCATCACGTTCTCGTCGAAGATGGTGCCGCCGAAGTCGTCGCCGCCGAAGTGCAGCGCCACCACGCCGGTCTTCTTCCCCTCCGAGAACCACGACGCCTGCACGTGCTGGATGTTGTCGAGGTAGATGCGCGACACCGCGATGATGCGCAGGTAGCGATTGGGTCCCGCTTCGCTCACGACGCGGCGCGCGAGCGGATTCTGGTCGCGCTTGTAGCTCCACGGAATGAACGCGGTGAAGCCGCCGGTTTCGTCTTGCAGCGCGCGCACGACGTCCAGGTGCTCGACGATATCGTCGTCGTCCTCGACGTGGCCGTACATCATGGTCGCCGTCGAGCGCATGCCGCCCTTGTGCGCGGCGCGGTGCACGTCGACCCAATCCTTGGTGGTTCCCTTGGGCCACAGCTTCGAGATCTCTTGCTTCACGCGGTCGGTGAGGACTTCGGCGCCGCCGCCGGGGATCGAGCGCAGGCCGGCGTCGTAGAGGCGCGCGATCACGTGGTCGAGCGACAGCCCCGACACCTCCGTCATCTTCATGACTTCGGGCGCGGAATAGAAGTGCGCGTGGATGTCGGGGAAGCGCGCGCGCGTCTCGCGCACGAGGTCGAGGTAGTATTCGAACGGAATCGCCTTGTTGAGCCCGCCCTGAAGGAGCACGGTGGTGACGCCCATTTCGCGCGCGCGCGCGAACTGCTGCATCATCTGTTCGATGGTGTAGGTGTATTCGCCCTGCTGGCCCGGCGTGCGATAGAACGCGCAGAAGGCGCAAAACGCATCGCACGTATTGGTGTAGTTCAAATTGGTGTCGATGACGAAGGTGACGCGACGCTCGGGGTTCAAGCGCCAGCGCGTCGTCATGGCGAGCGGCGCGAGCTCCAAGAGCGGCGCGTCGCGGAGGAGGAATAGCCCCTCGTCGCGCGTGATGCGCTCGCCGCGCTCCACCTTCTTGCGAATGACATCCAGCATGGGCGCCTAGTTTAGCACAAGCTCGCGAGCGCGAGCGAGCGCGGCGTCGAGGTTGGGCGTGAAATTCTCGCGCCCGATGGTCGCCGCAACGCCCGACTGCTCCAGCACCTCGAGCGGCTGCGCGCCGACGCCGGCCAGGATCAGCGCGGTGCCGTCGCGCTTGGCTTTCTGGTGGACGTCCTGCAGCGCTTGCAGACCGGTGGCGTCGATCGCGGGCACGTGGCGCATGCGCAGGATGATCACCTTGGGCTTCTTGTCAACGCGGTTCAGCGTACTCTTGAATTTGTCGGCCGCGCCGAAGAAGAACGGGCCGTAGATCTCGAACACCGCGACTCCGTTCGGTACCGCGCGCTCGCGCACGCTCTCTTCGTCGTCGAAGTCGACTTCGTCGATCTCGTCGCGCAGGTACGACGTCTGGGTGACGTCGGCCATGCGCTTCATGAACAGGAACGCCGCCAGCACCACGCCCACTTGGATCGCGACCGTGAGGTCCACCATGACGGTGAGCAGGAACGTCGTCAGCATGACCGCGGTGTCGCTCTTGGTGCTGCGGAAGATACGCACGAACAGGCGCCACTCGCTCATGCGGTACGCGGTGACGACGAGGATGCCGGCCAGCGTCGCCATGGGAACGAGCGACGCCCACTTGCCAAAGAACAACATGATGAGGAGCAGGACGGCGGCGTGGATCATGCCCGCGAACGGCGTCTGCCCGCCGCTCTTCACGTTGGTCGCCGTGCGCGCGATCGCACCCGTGCACGGAATGCCGCCGAAGATGGGCGTCGCGATGTTGGCGACGCCTTGCGCGACGAGCTCCGTGTTGGAGCGATGGCGTCGACCCGTCATGCCGTCCGCGATCACCGCCGACAACAACGACTCGATGCCGGCCAGGAGCGCGATCGAGATCGCGGGCGAGAGCACGCTGCGCATCGTGTCCCAGTCGACGTCGGGAAGTCGCGGCGACGGGAGCCGCGTGGGCACTTCGCCGAAGCGGCTGCCGATGGTTTCGACGGGCAAGTGGAACAGGTGCACGACCGCCGTCGTCACCAAGATGGCGACGATGGGACTCGGCACGTAGCGCGTGACGCGCGTCCAACCCACCAGAATGACGATGGTGCCGACCGACACCGCGAGCGCCGCGGGCGTGAACGTGCCGAGCGCCGATGCGTACGCGCCCCACTTGTCGACGAAGTGCGCGGGCACGTCGCCCATTTGCAAGCCGAACAAATCTCGGAACTGCGACGAGAAAATAATGAGCGCGATGCCGGCGGTGAACCCCACCGTCACCGGGTACGGGATGAACTTGATCACCGCGCCCATGCGCGCGAGCCCCATGACGACGAGGATCGCGCCCGCGATGAGCGTGGCGGCCGCGAGACCGTCGTAGCCGAAGCGCTGCACGACGCCGTACACGATCACCACGAAGGCGCCGGTCGGCCCGCCGATTTGCACGCGGCTCCCGGAGAGAGCGGAGATGAGGAAACCGCCCACGATGGCGGTGAAGAGGCCTTGCTCGGGTTTGACGCCCGACGCGATCGCGAACGCGAGCGCGAGCGGCAGCGCCACCACGCCGACGATCAAACCGGCGCCGAGGTCCTTAGCAAAGAGTTGCTTCGAGTAACCTTCGCGAAGAACGGAGACGAGCTTGGGCTGGATGCGACGTTCGGGCATGAATCGAGTCGGCTACTTCGATTCGTCGAACGGATCGTCGACGTCGGGCGGCTCCCACAATTCGATCTTGCGGCCTTCCGGATCGATGATCCACCCGAACTTGCCGAACGGGTACTCCTCGATCTTGTCGATGACGTGGACGCCTTCGCGGCGCAGCTGCGCGAGCAGCGCCTTCAAGTCGGCGACGCGGAAGTTGAACATGTACGGCTGCTCGCTGGGGTCGAAGTACTTGGTCGCGCGCTCGAAGGGGTTGAAGACGGTGCAGCCGATGCGCTGCGCGCGCCGCATCTCGCGCCACTTGAACGACCACCCCCCGTACGGATCGGGCTCGATGCCGAGGTGCTTCTGGTACCACTGCATGAGCGCCTTGGGGTCGTCGGACTTGAAGAACATGCCGCCCAAACCGGTCGCGCGCACGAGCGGCGTCACGGTGGCGCGCGCACGCTTGGCGGCGGGCGCCGTCCGCTTCGGGGATTTCGCGCGCGCCGGCTTCGCGCGGGTCGATTTGCGCTTCGCGGCCATGGCTACGACGCCACCGGCGCGCTGTCCGCCTGCCGCGCGGCGTCGTCGAACGAGCGGAACTTCTCGATCGCCTGGAGCTCGGCCGCGGTGGTGCGAAAACGGAACGCTTGCAGATATTCGCGCATCTCGTCGACCGACATGTGGAGGTCGTGCGCGCGCGGCGACACCACGCGCTCGAAGTGCGCCCATCCTTCGGCGAGCGACTGATCCAGCAGCGTGACGAGGCGCGCCTTGTCGGCGTCGGCGAGCGAACGCCGCACCATCCAGCGCGCGAACACGAACGGGAGCCCCGTCCACTTGTGCCACACCTCGCCCAGGTCCGCGACGTGCGGGTAATCCTTCACACCGCGGCGGTGGACCAGCGCCTCGTCGCCGATGAGGAGGAAGGCGTCGTTCGCGGGCCAGTCGACGCGCGTGAAGCGCGCGGGCCGCACGCGCCACGCGTGCGTGAGGAGCACGCGCAGAAGACGCACCGACGTCGAGGTTTCGTTGGTGACGCCGATCTCGGCGCCGTCGAGCTGGTCGAACGGTCGCTTGGAGAAAAAGAGAATGCTGTGCGCGCGGTCGATGGTGGAGATGCAGAAATCGCCGAGCGGGTCGAAGCGATCTTCGATTTCCCACGCGGTGACGAGCGGGACCGGGCCCGCGTCGACCTCGTCTTCTTGTACCGCGCTCGAGAGAGCGCGCGGCACCAACGACTCCAGACGCACGCCGGGCTCGTTATCGAGACCGTGAAAAAAGAGAATGCTGTTGAGGTACGGAATCTTTCCGATGCGAATCATGGTTGCTTTCTAGTTCTTGAGGAGGTCGCCGAGTTTCTTCTTGGCGGCCTCGGTTGCTTCCTGCTTGGCCTTGTCGGTAGCGCGCGATTTCACTTCGTCCGCCACCACGTCCATCACCGCGCCCAGAAATGCGCGCGACACCGCCTTCGCGATGCCGTCGGGGCGTTCTCCCTTGGCGCCGCCCACGTTGCTCATGCGCACGGGCGGGAGCGCGAGCCCCGTCTCCTCCACACCCAACGAAGCGGCGTCGACGTCGACGACGCCCTTCTCGAACGCGAACTTTCTGATCACGATGCGCTTCTCGAAGCCGCTGTCTTCCTTCTTCCCCTTGGGCGCGGACGCGGTCTGATACGTGTCGACGGTGCTCTTCACCACGCCCACGTTGGTCGACGCCTGCTCGTTCATCTCGACGCGCACGTGCGGCTCGGTGATCGTGATCTCGTCGACCACGATGGGGTCGCGGTTGATCGACATCACGTCGATGTCGACCGTGATCTCGCCCAGCGTGAACATGTCGTTCGACGAGAATCCCTTGGGGTTCGCCACCGCGAGGTCGCGAATGGTGCCGCGCCCCGTCTTGAGCGAAATGTCGACCGAGCCCACGCTCACGCGCGTCCCCAGCACGCGCGACCCTTCTTTCTCGATAGCCGCTTCGACGATGGAGTCGATGGAGTTGTACAGAAAGACGGCGACGCCGACGATCACCATCAAGAGGGCGAGTGCACCAATGATGAGTTTCTTCTTCATGGCTGCGAGCGGTCGCGCGACACGGGTCGCGCGCTAGCGCACGTTTTTCGCGAGCGGCGCCCCCGCGCGCGGAGATTCGCGGTTGCGCTGCACAGGGCGATACCTATCCGCGAGCACCTCGTCGACGTCCGCGTCGTGGTAGACCTTCACAATGTTATAGAGCGCGTCGCGTTCGACCGGCGTCTTGCCGGCGTCGCGAATCAATCGCACCAGCTTCTTGCGCGTAACGCCCACCGGGCTGCGCGCGTCGGCCGCGTGCGCGATGCGCTCCTTCGCGATGGTCCCGTCGACGTCGTCGGCGCCGAAGTTGAGCGCGATGCCCGCGGTGTCTTCCTGCAGCATGATCCAGTACGCCTTCACGTGCGGGAAGTTGTCGAGCATGAGCCGCGACACCGCGATCGTCTTCAAGTCCTCGAGCGCCGACGCGTGGCGCGGTACGATCCTCTCCGCGCTGATTTGATACTCGAGCGGAATGAAGGCGAGGAATCCGCCGCTGCGATCTTGTTGTTCGCGCAGCAAGCGCAAATGCCCGACGCGCTCCGCGTAGGTTTCGATGTGGCCGTAGAGCATCGTCGCGTTGGATGGAATACCGCGCGCGTGCGCCGCGGCGTGGATTTCGAGCCAGCGGTCGCTCTGCGCCTTGCCGATGTAGCGCAGCTCTTTCGCGACGCGCTTCGAGAAGATTTCCGCGCCGCCGCCCGGCATCGAGTTCAATCCCGCCGCGACCAACCGGTCCAAGATCTCGTCGACCGAAAGCTTCCAGCGCTTCGCGAAGTAGTCGATCTCCGCCGCCGTGAACGCTTTGATCTGGATGTACGGGTGCGCGTCGCGAATCGCCTTGATGTAGCTTTCGTGGTATTCGAAGGTCCAATCCGGGTGGTGTCCGCCGACGATGTGCACTTCCGTCATCTCGGGCGTGATGTGGGCGAGAATCTCGCTCACCGTCATCTCCCACGCGCCCACGTCGTTCCTACTATGGACGTAGTCGCAGAACTTGCAGTTCAGGACACAAACGTTGGTGGGGTTGATGTGGGTATTGATGACGAAGTAGACGCGCTCGCCGTTCTTCCCGCGCGCGTCATGGTCCGCCATGCGGCCGATAGCCGTGAGGTCGTCGGACTCGAACAGGCGCAGGCCGTCGTCGGGCGAGATGCGCTCGCCCGCACGGACTTTCTCCCAGATCGGGAGCAGCGTTCGGTCGGTGAAGGTGATGCCGTGGGCAGACTCGA
>CAZLLI010000070.1:0-14031 GCA_964560355.1 uncultured bacterium
GTGAGCGCGGTCACCTTGCCGGCGGTGTCGGTCCACCCGAGCAGGTAGAACACGGAGCTGGTGCCGATCAGCGTCGCGATGGTCATGCCCGAGGTCGGATTCGACGACACGCCGACGTACCCGACGATGCGCGACGACACCGTCACGAAGAAGAACGCGAAAAAGGCGACGCACACCGCGGCCACCATTCGCATCGACACCGAGTCGACGTGGGAGAGCACGCTCGGGACCAACGCCACTACCAGCACGATCGCGAGCGTGCCGACCAGTACGTGCTGGAAGGGAACGTCGGCGTCGGTGCGCACCGCGCCGCGCGCCCGCGTTTCGCGGTCGAGCAGCTCGCCCAGCCCGGTGCGAAACGCCCCCACCATGGTGGGCAGCGTGCGCAGGATGGTGAGTATCCCGCCCGCGGCGACGCCGCCCGCGCCGAGGTAGCGAATGTACCGCGACCAAATCTCGTCGGCGCTCATGTCGCCGATCGGCTTGGTGGTTTCGGGGAACATCGGCGTCGCGATGAATTCGCCGAAGTGCGCGATGAGCGGGATGAAGATCAGCGCGCTCACCAGGCTGCCCGCGACCATCACCGCCGACACGTGGTAGCCGAGGATGTAGCCGACGCCGAGAAACATAGGCGCCGCTTCCAGCGTGAACACGCCCTTGGGAAGCTTCGGGATCTTTTGCGCGAAATCTTCGGGCCACAGGTGGAAGACGTCGGTGCACGCCTTGTAGACCGCTCCCAGGCCGAGCGCCGAGAACACGGTGCGCGCCTGCGTGCCGCGGCTCTCCGACGCCACCAGAATTTCCGCGCACGCGGTCCCTTCCGGATACGGGAGCATCCCGTGCTCCTTCTTGATAAGTGGGCGGCGCAGCGGAATCATCGCGAGCGTGCCCAAGATACCGCCGCACAGCGAAAGCAGCGTGAGCTCGAGCAGGGACGGCGACAGCCCCCACAGAAACAAGGCCGGCACGGTGAAGATGACGCCGGACGCGAGCGACGAGCTCGCCGACCCGATGGTCTGCGACATGTTCGCTTCCAGGATCATCGAGCCGCGGCGCGAACGCACCAGGTGCAGGATCGCGAACGTCATCACCGCGATGGGAATCGACGTTGAGACCGTGATGCCGACTTTGAGGCCGAGGTATGCGTTGGCGGCGCCGAACACGACGCCCAAGAGCGCGCCGATGCCGACCGACCGCCACGTGAATTCGGGGAGATTTTCGCCCGCCGCGACCAGCGGCTGATACGCGTCGCCGGAAACGCCGCCGATGGCGCCGGTCGGAAGCTTGCGGCCGGTCGTGGACATGGAGCCGGGAGAATACGCGCTCGCGGCGAACGAGTCCACCCTTGAAATCGCGCCCGCGTGCTCTAGAATGACGCGATGGCGACCGAACGAGCCGCAGAGTCGCGCGATCCGTCGCGCTGGGTGGACGAGCACGGCGACGCGCTGTTTCGCTTCGCGGTGCTGCGCGTGCGCGATTCCGAGCTGGCGTCGGACTTGGTGCAGGAGACGTTTCTATCCGCGCTCAAGGGCATCGACGGATTCCGCGGCGGCTCGACCATCCGCACCTGGCTCACGGGAATCCTGAAGCACAAGATCATCGACTACTACCGCCGGAACCGCATCGAAGTCCCGGCCAGCGACCTCGGCCCCGACGGCGCCGACTTCGACCACGCCGAGAGCCTGGGCCCCTCGTGGAAGGAATCCCCCGCCAGCCTGGTCGAGAACCGCGAGTTCTGGGGCGTGTTCACGCACTGCCTCGACGGGCTCCCGGAGGCGCACCGGCGCGCGTTCTCGATGCGCGAATTCGACGGGCTCTCGAGCGAAGAAATTCGTAAGGTGCTCGAGGTGACGCCGTCGAACCTGTGGGTCATGCTCCACCGCGCGCGCACCAAGCTGCGCCGGTGCTTGGAAGCGAATTGGTTCGAGGAAGAATGAAATGTTGAACTGTCGCGACGCCGCCCGGCTGCTATCCGAACGCTGCGACCATCGCTTGTCGTGGCGCGCGCGCATCCGGCTGCGCATGCACCTGTGGGCGTGCCGCATGTGCCAGGTCTACGGGGCGCAACTGTCGGCGGTGAATCGCGTGTGCAACGAGGCGGGCGTGCGCGCCGAGGACCACTGCCCCGAATGCATGCCCGACGAGCGCAAGCGCCGTATCAAGGACGCCATCGAGCGCGAACCCCGCTAGTCGCCGGCTCCCAAAAGAATCGCGGGAACCCGCGCGCGGTCGCCGGTGTTAGAAACGGCTGGATTGCCCGCGGCACGTGGGCTAGGATGCGGCGTCACGGGGCTTGCTAGGAGACTTCTCGACCGCATGCGAAATCTAATTTCCAATTTGTTGGGCGGCGTCGCCATCCTGGTCGTCGCGACGTTGCTCGGCATCGTGGTGAACGCGGTGCGGCCCAACGGCGTCGCGCTAATCCAGTCCGGCGCCCCGGTGTCGACCGCGCAGCACGTCGAGCACACCGATTCCGTCGCCGCCGATACCACCCACGCGCTGGCCGAAGGCGCCATCTCGCTCTCCGAGATGAAGCGCCGCTTCGACGAGGGCGTCGCCATCATTTTGGACGCGCGCGACGCCTCCGAGTACGAACAAGGCCACATTCCGGGCGCAATCAACATTCCCTACGACCGCATTCCCGAGTACTTCGACGTGCTGCAATCCCAAGTTCCCATGGACGCGGAAGTGATTTGCTACTGCCGCAGCGTCACCTGCGATTTCAGCGACCAGCTCGCCACCGAGCTCAAGGTCATCGGATACCAAGACGTGTCCGTGTTCTCCGGCGGCTGGGAGCAGTGGACCAACGCCGGCTATCCCGTCGAAGGACAGGTGGACAAGTGATCGCCCGCATTCTCACGGGACGCGGTCTCAATCTCGTGCTGCGCCTGTTCCTGGGTGGCATGTTCGTGTACGCGTCGTGGCACAAGGTGCTCGAGCCGCTCGCGTTCGCGATGTCGGTGCGCGGGTACAAGATCATTCCCTTCGCGTATTCCAACCTGTTCGCGCTGGCGACCTCGTGGAGCGAACTCGTCGCCGGCCTCATGCTGATCCTCGGGATTTTCACTCGCAAGGCGGCGGGGGCGATCGCGATCCTGCTCGTCATGTTCATCGTCGCCATCGCGACCGTGATCGTGCGCGGCATGACCATCGACTGCGGCTGCTTCAGCAGCGAGGGCGGCGCGTCGGCGACGTGGCTGCTCATCGTGCGCAACGTCGCCCTGCTCGCGGCCGCGTACCTCATCATGCGCTACAACGACGGCTTCTTGAGCCTGTTCCCCGGCGCACCGCGCCGCGGCGAGGGCGAGCGCCGGCTGTCCGAGTTCTAACCTACCAATTGAAGCCCACGTAGTTGGCGTGGTCGGGCGGCGCGTCGAACACGCGCGCGAGATCGATCACAACCTTGCCGTCCAACGCGGCGCGCGCCGCGTCGACGAACTCCGGCGTGCGGTGCCCCACCACCACCACGTCCGCGAACGCCACCACCTCGTCGAGCTCGGTCGACAAGAGCCGCGATACGTGCGGAATCTCCTTCTCGATGTAGGCCTTGTTCGCGCCCACCAGGCGCGCGAGCGACACGCTGCGGTCGACGATGCGAATCTCGTAGCCCTTGCCGAGGCAAGTCTCGATCAAGCGCACCAGCGGGCTCTCGCGCAGGTCATCGGTGCCGGGCTTGAAGCTGATGCCGAGGAACGCGAGGCGCTTCTTGCCGCGCGCGAAGATCATCTCCGCGGCGCGGTCGATTTGCACGTCGTTGCTCGGCAAGAGCGACGAGAGCAGCGGAAGGTTGAGGTCGCGCGAGCGCCCGTAGTAAACCATTGCGCGCACGTCCTTGGGCAGGCACGACCCGCCGAACGCGAAGCCCGGCTTCAAGTACGCGGGCGAGATGTTGAGCTTGGTGTCGGACGCGAAGATGCGCATCACTTCGTGGCTGTCGACGCCGGCCGACTGGCACACGGTGCCGATCTCGTTCGCGAAGGTGATCTTGGCGGCGTGGAACACGTTGTCGACGTACTTCACCGTCTCCGCGACGCGAATCGACGTCGTGAACACGGGGGCTTCGATGCCGTCGTAGAGGCCCACGATGGTAGCGGCGGCGTTCTCGCTCGCCGAACCCACCACGGTCTTGGGCGGCGCGAAGAAGTCCGCCACCGCGCTGCCCTCGCGCAGGAACTCCGGGTTGACGGCGACCTCGACGCGCGCGGGTAGCGGGCCGTCGAACCCGCGCTCGAGCGCCGGAATCACCACGTCGTCGGTGCTCCCGGGCAGCATCGTGCTGCGCACGCACACCACGTGCGCGCTCGACTTGGGGCGCAGCGCGGCGCCGATCTCTTCGCACACGCGCGCGACGTAGTCCAGGTCGAGGCTCGCGTTGGGGCGGCTCGGAGTGCCGACGCAAATGAGCGACACGTCGCTCTGCGCCACCGCGTCGATCACCGACGCGGCGGTGCGAATGCGATCGTGCGCGACGCCGTCCGCGATGAGCGCGTCGAGGTCCTTCTCGACTACCGGCGAGCGCCCGGCCGCGAGGATCTCGCGCTTGGCCGCGTTGACGTCGACGCCCACCACCGTGTGGCCGTTCTTGGCGAAGCACGCCGCCGACACGCACCCCACGTAACCGAGACCGAAGATGCTGATCCTCATAGTTTCTCCAACACGCGCGCGAGCGCGTGGGTCAGGTTGCGCCGTTCGTAGCGCGCGACCGCGTCGGCGTCGCGCGGCGTCGCCGGCGTCCCCGCGCGCCACGCGTCGTACAGTGTCTCGATCGCGCGCGACGCGCCCGCCACGTCGTCGGGGTCGACGCACACGCCGGCGCCGGTTTCGCGCACGATCTCGCGCACTTCCCCCTCCGGCGCCATGGCCAGGATGGGGTTGCCGGTGCCGAGGTACTGGAAGAACTTCGACGGGATCCACCCGCGGCTCTTCGCGCCGCTCGACAACACGAGAAGGAGCGCGTCCGAGTTCTTGAGCACGCGCAGGTGCTCGTCGTAGTCGATGTAGCCGAGGCGCTCGATCACGTCGGCCAGCCCGTGCGCGCGAATGGCGGGGTCGTAGCCCTGCCCGAGGACGCCCATGAAGCGCACGCGCGTGCCCGCCTTCGCCTCGGGCCGGCGCGCGAAGAACGCCTGCAGCGCCTCGAAGAAATATAGCGGCGAGTAGGTCTTCATCGCACCTTCGACGCCGCCCGCGGTGCTCGCGCCGCCCACACTGTAATAGAACGCGCCCGCGTAGGTCATGGTGAACTTCGGGTTGCGCTCGCGCGGGATGGTGTCGAAGTCCTCGGCGTCGAACCCGTTGTGGATGGCGACGAACTTCTCGCGCGGCTGCCCGCGCCCGAACTCGTCCGCCATGCGCGCGTCGTTGTAGCGCGTGTTCGAAATCACCGCGTCGACGTCGCGCACGACGCGCGCTTCCAGCGCACGGTCGGCGCGGCGCAAGAGCCCGCTACGCTCGTAGGTGATGCTCTGCGTCCACGGGTCGCGGTAGTCGATGACGACGCGCGCCCCGCTCTTACGCTTGAGCATCGCGCCGATCAGGAACGACGAGAACGGCGTACCGGAGATGTACACGTGGCGCACGTCATGGTCGCGGATGAGAGAGCGCGCGCGGCGGTACGCGCCCCACACCCAGCCCACCCGTGTGTCGGGCACCGCAACCGCGTTCCACAACAAGTACAGCCGCGTGTGGACGCGCGACCACAGCGTCTTCTTGCGCGCGCCCGCGTGCGGCGCGTCGAAGCCCTCGTTCAGCGCCTCCATCCCGCGCACGCGGTGCACGGGCACGCCTTCGGGAATCAGGCGCTCGAGCGACGCGTCGTAGGTGGGAAACTTTCCGTTGGCGGTGGTGAGCACGATCGGGCTCCACCCGAACTCGGGCAGGTACTTCGCGAACTTGAGCGTGCGGTACACGCCCACCGCGCCCGCGGGCGGAAAGAAGTATGCGATCATCAGCACGCGCTTCACGCTCAACCCACCGACAATTCGTCCAGCCAGTCGGGCGCCGACGACGCGCGCGCCGCGCTCGGCTTGGGCGAGCGCGCCGGCTCGGCGCCGCGGCCCGCGATCGTGCGACCGCCCACCGTGATGGAGAACGGGTCCCAGCGCACACGCACCAGCCGGCGCCCGTCGTGCGACTCGATTGCGACCACCGCTTCCGCGGCGTCCAGGCGCTCCGGCACCACCGACACGTCCGCGCCGCGAATCGCCGACGCCACCACGACGCGCGACTCGAACTCCGCGCTCACGCGCACCGCGACGCCGCGCCGGAGCTCGCCGTAGCGCGGCGAGTACCAGCCGCCGCGGTCGCTGGGGTCGTCGATCACGTCGACGCGCGCGACACCGTCGGTGAAGGCTTCGAACACGCGCACGAAGCGGCGCGGGTCCGTGACGCGCACGCGCGAGCCGTCGCCGCTCGCGGTGCCGGGCGGTGTCGGGGTGCGAAACACGAGGCGCGCGAGGTGCGTGTGCGGCGCGACCGGCGATTCGTCGCGCGCGCGAATGGAGTCGAGCACGAGCACGGTGCCGTGCGAGACGACGAGCGCGCGCGTGTGCTCGAGCTGGACGCCGTCGGCACCTTGGATGCGGCGGCGGTTGCCGACCCCGCACGCACCCGCCACGGCGCCGAACCCCAGGTACTCGCCGGGTGCGACGCTCTCCCACCGGAACGGCTCCAGGCTGCGCATCGGCTCCACGTCGTCGACCACGGGTGCGTTGTGGGCGCGCGCTCCCTTGAAGTAGGTGCGCGCTTCGCGGTCGGCGAAGTATACATAGGTGCCCGCGTCGATCACCAAGGGCACGCCTTCCAATTCCAGTTCGAAGCTCCCCGCGTCGGCGTGCAAGTGCCCGTGCGAGAAGAGGTGTCGGTGCTGTGGTCCGTGCACGAACGCGATCGCGGCGTCGCGGTCGCGCGCAATGCTGATGCCGGCGTCGGCGAAGTGGCGCGCGTGCAGCGTGGGGACGCGGAGCGCAAGGAGGTCCTGCCCCCAGCGCGTGGTCGCGAGGACGCGCGCGTGCGCGGGCCGCACCGCGTCGGCGAGCGCGCGCTCGTCGCCGGAGAGCGCGGGACCATCGAGCGCGTGCGCGAGCACGAACAGGCGGTCGATGGTGTCGTCGCCGATGCGGGGCTGGCGCCCCGACGGCAGCACCAATTCGAGGTGCGCGAGCGCCATCGCGCGGGTCTTCTCGAGCACGACCGGGTGCGGCGTGGCGCCCGTCGCCGCCTTCGCGTGCAAGTACAACAAGTAGAAGTCGAGCGCGTAGGCGTGGTAGTTGACGGAGGCTTCGAACTGGACGCCGTCCGCGAGCACTTGGCGCTGCGCCTCATTGACCAGCGTCGCTTCCGCGCGCGCCATCCAGCCCTTGGCGTCCTTCCAAATCGAACCGTAGGCGGCGAAGGCGAACATGAACGCGAGCTCGCCCACCAAATGATTGTTGGGAATCGGCCACTCGGAGTAGTGCGACGCCACGTGGTCGGCCTGGCGCAGCAGCATGCGCACGATGCGGCCGGCGCGCGCTTCGTCGGGAAGCGGCGCGTCGGCGACCGCGGCCAGCGCCTGGCTCCATACCGCGAGACGCGTCGCAATGTCGAGCGCGCTCACCCAGTTCATCCCCACCAGGTACGGATTGGCGACACACCACGAGTCGATGAGCTCGTAGACGCGCGCGGCGAGCGCGGGATCGCGGGTGGCTCGATACGCGGCGGCGACGTCGAGCAGGAACATCATCTTATTCAAATGCCACAGCATCACGACGTCGCCGCTCTCCTGGTAGTACGAGATGGCGTCGACGTGGTGGCGCGGCCAGCGCCCGCCGAACACGGGGTCGCGATGCCAGTCGGTCGCGGGCGTCACCACGATGGTGTGACCGAGGAGATCCCACTCGCCGCTTCGCGCGCGCGCGATCGCGTCGGGCGTGGCGGCGGGCGCTTCGTCCCACAGTGCGCGCGGCATGCGTTCGAGATAGGCGGCGAGCACGCGCGTGAAGGGGCGGTCGCCGTCGGTAATGGCGAGCGCGGGGTCGACGCGCGAGAGCACGTCGGCCACCGAAAGATCGGGGCGCAGACGTTCGTAGACGAAACGTCGACGCCACCGCTCGGCGGCGTTTTTGGCCCGGGAAGCGAACGATCGCTCCATCAGGGTGTCCCTGCTCGGTGGGTGAAAGGGCGTGGCAAAACGTTGGTCCCGTAATGCGGATGACGGTTTCTTCGGGCCTCAATGATACCAGCGAAGCGACCCCGTCCGCAATTGCAAAGGACGGCCGGATTGGGGCTTACGACGCCATCCCACAAGCAAACGGCCCGCGCCGAAGCGCGGGCCGTTCGCGGTCCCAACGAGCGCGGTTGGCGCCTACACGGCGCCGATGCGCGCGTCCCAGGTCAGGATGGTCTTCTGGATATCGCGGCCGTTCTTCGTCTTGTTGATGACCTGCAAGAACTCCGGCGTCGAACACAGACGCGCGATGCGCGCGAGGATGGGCAGGTGGTGCTCGGTGTTCCCTTCGCGGCCCACCAGGAAGAAGACCGTGCGCACCTTGTCGCTGTCGGCGGGCCCGTACGGAATCGGACGCTGCAGCACGAACGCGCCCACGATCGGCTTCTCGATGCCCTGCAGGAACGCGTGCGGCACCGCCACGCCGCCGCCGATGCTGGTCGGCGCCTGGCGCTCGCGCGCCATCAAGCGGTCGAGCACGAGGTCGGTGGAGACGTTCTTGTGCCGCTTGTTGACCGCTTTCGCGAAGCGCTGGAACAAGCGCTCCTTGTTCTGCACCGCGACGCCCGCGATGCACAGCGTCGGGTCGAGGTAGCCCTCGAGATTGTGGGTGACGCCCACCTTCTTCTTGGGAGCCGCCACCGGTTTCAAGACGCCGGCGCGCAGCTTCTTGTCGGACACGATCTCACGCAGCTGCGTGAAGTCGGGTCCCACCATGCCGCTGCGCATCGCCGCCACCATGAACTCCGCCGCTTCCGGTGTTTCGCTCAAGAACGCCATGAGGTCGGGATGGACCTGCTTGGCGGTTCCGAGGAGATACCCCTCCGACACCCCCAACGTCGCCGCGACCTGCACGATGCGGGCTCGCGGAATCTTGTGCTGGCGCCCGGCTTCGATCTGGCTCAAGAAGGCGGGCGATACGCCGAGTTGGCGCGCCATCTCGCGCAGGCTGATACCTTTGGCCTGGCGCAAGAGTCGTATGGTCGGTCCGAATGCAATTCCCTGCATGATGTGCCCCCTTTTTTCAATGGACGGCTCGGGATTAGGCCTCAATGTAAACTAAACGCTAATAGGTGTCAAAGAGTTCCTGGCTATTTCTTCTTCTTGGTCGCGCGCGGCGCCGGCGCGCCCGCGAGCGCGATGTGCGCGAACGACTTCGCGTCGAGCTGGATGTGCGACACGCGTACGTATTCATCCGGGCGGTGCGCCTGCTCGTCCATCGTGCACCACACCGCGCACGGGAAGCCCGCCTCGCGCAGGTACTTGGCCACCGTCCCGCCACCGATCCCGATCGCCTTGGGTTTCTTCTTGCGCTGCTCCTTGACCGCGCGCGTGATGGCGACCGCCACCGGCGAGTCGGCCGGCGTCGGCGGCGCGGGCGATTCCTTCTGCACGAAGGTCATCTCGATCTTGACCTTGAACTTGCGCTCGGTCTCCTTGACCACCGCCTTCATGGCGGCGATGACCGCTTCCAGCTTGTAGTGCGGAAGAACGCGGCAATCGAAATAGACGACGTCTTCTCCGGGAATCGTGTTCACGTTGGGGACGTTCGCTTCCTTCTTGGTGGGCTCGAAGGTCGAGTTGGAAGGATGGAACAATGGGTCGCGCTTCGCGAACTTCTTATAGAGCGAATCCATGCGCGTGATCATGTACGCCGACGCGCGGTGCGCGTTGATGCCGGTGGCGGGCATCGACCCGTGGGTTTGCTTGCCCAGCGTGCGCACGCGCACCCACAGGATGCCCTTCTCCGCGATTTCGATCTCGGTCCCGGTGGGGTTACCCGAGTCGGGGATGATGATGAGGTCGTCCTTGCGGAACAGGCTGCGGTGTTTTTCGACCAGGTGGCGCAGCCCGTACACGCTGCCGGTCTCTTCGTCGGCGACGAACGCGAGCGCGAACGGGATCGCCGGCTGCACCTTCGCCTCGACGAACGCGCGCACCGCCATCACCGCGGCGGTGAGTCCGCCTTGGTTGTCTTCGACGCCGCGCCCGATCAGCTTGTCGCCGTCGACGCGCAGCGTCCACGGGTCGCCGGTCCACAACGCGGGGTCGCCGGGCGGTACCACGTCGGTGTGCGCGATGATCCACAAGCGCGGCCCGCTCGCGGGATTGTTCGGATAGTAGGTGACGAGATTGGGGCGTTTGCCGCTCGGCACGCGCGCGTCGGGGGCGTCGTAGTGCTCAACCGTGAGTCCCAGCCCGCGCAGATACGATTCGAGCCACGCGGCTTTGTCGACTTCGCCCTTGCCGCCGCTGGTAGGGTCGAGCGCGGGGCGTTTGCACAATTCGGTTTGCAGCGCGATGATTTGGTCGCGATAGCCGTCGATGCGCGCGGAGACGGCCGCCAAGGCGTTCTTGTCCATATTCCTCCGAGAAGGACGGACGCGCGTCGCGCGTCGGGATAACACACTTCGTCTGGGTGGTTCGAAGGCCCGATGGAGTGCGAGAACCGCAGAATAGCGCGCCCCCGCGCGCCAGTCAACCGTTTACCAGAAGGGGAAGAAGCCGACGCCGTACACCAACTCGCCGCCGTGGTGACCGGCGACGGCGGCGGCGACGGCGGCCAAGAGAAGAACCGCGCGGTACAGGAATAGTTCCCAGATTTGCCCGCTTCGGCGCACACCCTCGACCAAACCGGCCGCGAGGAACGCGAGCACCGGCGTCGCGACGCCCGCGATGCGATGGACCGCGAAGGTCGCCTGAAGATCGGGCTCGATGTGCATCGTGCCCGCGCGCGCGAACCCCGCCACCGCGGCCGGGATCGACGCCCACGCCGCGACGGTGATCATGACGCGGGCGGCGTCGCCCCATTTTTCGTCGCGGCGCGCGACCGCGACCGCTTCGGTGAAGAACGCGGTCAGGATGAGCGCCACCGGAAAGTGGACGAAGAGAGGGTGCAAGTGACCGAAGGATTCCCACACGTCAGTCGGCCTCGATTCCCGCCATGAGGTCGTCGACCGTCGGCGCCGCGGGGGCGACGCGCGACCGTCCCCGCGCGAAGTACTCGGGGGTCGACACGTTACGATAGTCGAACTTCTGCTCGAGGCTCACGAAGAATTCGTACTGGGTCTGGTGGGCGCGGATGGCCGCGAGCTTGCGCGCCATGGCGTCGTCGTCGATCGCGACGGTGGCCGCGATCTCGTCGTCTTCGAGCGGCGCCAGGCTGGGGCGTTGGTAGAGGCGCGCGTTACGAAGCGCGATGCCCCACTCGTACGACGCCGCCGGGCCCGCGTCGCCCGCCTCCGCGATCGCGCGGTCGAGGAAGCCCGTCACCGCGATGTGGTCGGGGTGCCCCGACACGCCGCGGCGATGGAACGTGAGCGCGACGTGCGGGCGCACGCGGCGGATGTCGTCGAGGATCTCGCGCACCGCCCAGCGCGCGTCGACGCCGGCGACGCCCCCGTCGGGCGCGCCCAGAACGCGGTGGCCGCGCACGCCGAGCGCGTCGCACGCCGCCGCCAATTCGGCGCGACGCCGGCGCGCGAGTTCGTCGCGCGGGAGCGACTTCGACACCCCGATGCTGCCCGCTTCGCCCGCGGTGAAGGTGGTGATGAACACGTCGCCGCCGTCGAGCGCCCAGCGCGCGATGGTACCGCCGGGTCCGTAGCACTCGTCGTCGGGGTGCGCAAAGACGCAGAGCAAGCGCTTCATACGACGCCCGCCACCGTACCGTCGCGCCGCCGCGAAGTCAATCGCCGGGTGGCGCGATTCGTGTTGGACCGCCCGCGCGTCCTTCGGTATCCTGGGGGCCAGGTGAAAGGAGTCCACCATGCTGAGCAAGAAGATGGAATCCGCCATCAACCACCAGATCAACCTCGAGATTCAGTCCGCGCTGCAGTACTTGCAGATGTCCGCGTACTTCTCGAGCGCCAATTTGAACGGCTTCGCGCACTGGATGCGCGTGCAGTACCAGGAAGAATTGGTCCACGCCAACAAGCTCTTCGACTATGTCATCCAGCGCGACGGTAACGTCTCTATCGACGCCATCTCGGCGCCGCCCAAGACCTGGAAGTCGACGCTCGCCGCGTGCCAGGCCGGCTACCAGGCCGAGGTCAACAACACCAAGCAGATCAACGCGCTCATGGACCAGGCCATCAAGGAGAACGACCACGCCACCCGCGTGATCCTCGAGTGGTTCGTCGAGGAACAGGTGGAAGAGGAAAGCAGCGCGCTGAATCTGACCGAACAGGTGAAGCTCGCCGACAACGCGCCGGGCGCCATCCTCCTGCTCGACCGCGAGCTGGGCGGAAGACAACCGGACAAAGAGGGCGAAGAATAAGCCGCCGGGCTACCGCTTCTGGTAGCCCTTCCAGCGTTCCTCGAGCTTCTTGTCGTTGAGCGTCGCCAATAAGTAGGCGATGTACTCGTCGGCGGTGGCGCCGGTGTCGCGCCCCGTCAGCACGAGCTTCTTCTCGAAGTTCCCGCAAATGTCGAGCGCCATCTCCAGGCGCGTCGCGCGGTCCTCGTGGCCGATGTGGCGCAAGAGCATCGAGCCCGCGCGCACCATGCTCGACGGGTCCGCGTACTGCACGCGACCTTCGTCGACCATGCGCGGCGCCGAGCCGTGGATGGCTTCGAACATGGCGTACTGCTTGCCGATGTTGGCGCTCCCCGCCGTCCCCACGCCGCCCTGGAACTCGGCCGCCTCGTCGGTGAGGATGTCGCCGTAGAGGTTCGGCAGCACGAACACGCGGAAGTCGCGGCGGCGCTTCTGATCGACGAGCTTCGCGGTCATGATGTCGATGTACCAGTCGTCGAAGGACACGCCGGGATACTGCTTCGCCATGTCTTGCGCGATGGAGAGGAACTTGCCGTCGGTGGTCTTGACCACGTTGGCCTTGGTGACCGCGGTGACGCGCGAAATGTTGTTCTTCTTCGCGTACTCGAACGCGAGCCGGCAAATGCGCTCGGTGCCCTGCGACGTCGTCACCGTGAAGTCGAACGCGAGGTCGTCGTCGACGTTGACGCCGGAGCTGCCGAGCACGTAGGCGCCTTCGGTGTTCTCTCTAAAAAAGACCCAGTCGATGCCTTCGGTGGGCACCTTGACGGGGCGCACGTTGGCGAACAAATCGAGATAGCGCCGCATGGCGACGTTGCACGACTCGATGTTGGGCCACGGGTCGCCCTTGCGCGGCGTCGTGGTGGGGCCCTTCAAGTGCACGGGGTACTTGCGGATCTCCGCCAGCACGTCTTCGGGAATGGCGGCCTGGTGTTTGGCGCGATTCTCGATGGTGAGTCCGTCGATGTCGATGAAGACGACCTTCTTGGCCGCGACTTCGGGCGCGAGCAGCGACTTGAGCACGGTGACGGCGTGCGCGGTGATGGTGGGGCCGATGCCGTCGCCGCCCAGCACGCCGATCTGGATCGACGAGAGCTTCTTGTAGTCGACCCACTGTTCGTCCGCCTTCATGCGCTCGATGCGGTCGAGCTGCTGCCGAACCAACTTCTCGAAGTGAGTCTTGGCGCGGTCGATCGCACCGGCACTCGCGGACTTCATCGTTTCCATGCCTCCCTGGCTCATATCTTCCTCCTCAAATTACGCGGCCCAATGGTGCTGCTATAATACCACGGAAACTTCGCCTTGACACGGCCCGCGCGATGGCCTAAGCTACTTGCCAATGCGACTCTGTTTCGCGCATACGAACCTTCGCAACGCCCGCCGTTGGTGGTGGCGTAACCGTACCATAGGGTAGCGGGCGATCGTTCGTTTGCCGGGACACTAGTCCACGAAAGATTTCCAATTCCATGAACCCGCTATCCGTTTTGGATGGCGGGTTTTTTCGTTTTGGAGACCGACGCAATGCTCAAACCGACACGAGAAGAAT
>CAZLLI010000071.1:0-13637 GCA_964560355.1 uncultured bacterium
AGGAGCCGCCCGCGCACGTCTACTTCATCTTCGCGACCACGTCGCCGCAAAAGGTCCCCGACACCATCAAGTCGCGCTGCCAGCGCCACCATTTCAAGCGCCTCGAGAACGCGGAGATCGCGTCGCGCCTGGAAGAGATCTGCAAGGCGGAGAAGGTCGCGTACGAGATGGACGGGTTGCGCCTGCTCGCGCGCAAGGCCGACGGCAGCATGCGCGACGGCACCAGTCTGTTGGACCAGTGCGTCACCGCGTCGGGGGGCGACGTCACCGCGCAGGCGGTGCGCGGCATCTTGGGCCTCGTCGACCAGGAGAAGGTGCTCGCGTTCGTCGACGCGGTCGCGAGCGGCGACGCCACCGCGCCGCTGCGCCTCCTCGACGCCGCCGTCAACGAGGGTGTCGACTTGCAGGACCTGCTCTCCGCGCTGCTCGAGAGCTACCGCGACCTCATGGTGCTCTCGGTGCCGGGCGATCTGTCGTCGCTCCTGTTTCGCTCGCAGAGCGAGATCGAGCACCTGCAGAAGAGCCGCGCGCGCTACGAGCTCGCCGACCTCGTCACCGTGGTCGAGCGGCTGTGCAACGCCGCGGGGCGCCTGAAGACCATGTCGGACCCGCGCGTGTACCTCGAAACCGTGCTGGTCGACCTCTCGCTGCTCGACAAGCAGACCGACATTCGCACGCTGATCGCGCGCCTCGACGGGGCGTCGGGCGCGGGGAGCGGCGACGCGCGCACGACGCGCGCGGGAAACACACCCGCCGGCCCGAAAGCCTCCGCCGGCGAGTCGACCCGGGCGGGTGCGCGCGACGACGCCCGCGCCGGCTCGGCATCGCTCATCGCCACTGGCGACTTGGTGACCAACCCGCGGCAGGCGCCTCCGCCCGCGACGAGCGTCGTCGAGACCGACGCCGACGCGCGCGAAGCGGCCGACGCAGCACCCGCCTCGGTGTCGGAGGGGCCCTTCGACCTCGCCAAGATCCAGCAATTGTGGGACGGCTTCGTCACCTTCGTGCGCCAGAAAAAGGTGTCGCTCGGCGTGTGCCTGATTTCGGGCAAGCCCTACGCGTTCGACGGCAAGAAGCTCTCGGTGCGCTTCTTGAAGAGCTTCGCGCTCCAGCGCGAGCAAGCGTCGCGCCCCGAGAGCCTCGAGTTCCTGCGCGCTATGTTCGAGCGCTATTTCGGACACGCGGTGGAGATCGCGTGCTTCGCCGAAGGCGAGGAGAAGGCGATCGCGCTCGACGAAGCGCTGCAGAAGAAGCCGCCCGAAGAGCGCTTCCGCGACATCCCGGAAGAGAAGAAGCCCGTGATGCAGCGCTTGATCAACGAATTCGACGGCGAGATCATTCGCTACCAAACGTAAGGAAACGAGAGACGACCATGAACATGATGAAGATGATGAAGCAGGCGCAGGAGATGCAGGCCAAGATGGCGCGTCTCGAAGACGACCTCGCGCGCGAAGAGTTCGAAGTGTCGAGCGGCGGCGGCGCCGTCACGGTGCGCATGAACGGCAAACAAACGGTGCTCAAGCTCACCATCCGCGAAGACGTGATCAAGGATGGCGACAAGGAGATGCTGGAGGATCTGATCGCGGCCGCCGTCAACGAGGCGCACGAGAAGGCGTCGAGCCTGGCCAAGGAGCGCATCGCCGCCATCACGGGCGGCCTCAAGATTCCCGGCTTGTTCTAGCGCGCATGGGTTTTCCTCCCGCGGATTTCGGCTCCGAGACCCTGTCGGCGCTGGTGAAGGCGCTGTCGCGACTGCCCGGTATCGGCGGCAAGACGGCGCTGCGCCTTTCGCTCTACTTGCTTCGCGCCGACAACACCGACGCGGAACGAATCTCCCACCTACTCGCCGAACTCAAGTCGAAGGTTCGCTTCTGCAAGACCTGTGGGGCCCTCACCGAGGCGGAAGAATGTGCAATTTGCACGGACAAGTCGCGCCTCCAGGACACCATCTGCGTGGTGGCCGAGCCCGAGGACGTGATCGTGATGGAGCGGACCAAACATTACCGGGGTCTGTACCACGTCCTGCATGGAGTCCTCTCGCCGGTCGACGGGGTGGGACCGGAGGACTTGACGCTACGCGCCCTCGAGGCCCGCGTGCGGGGCGGAAAAGTTCGCGAACTCATTGTGGCTACGAATCCTACCGTCGAGGGCGACGCCACCGCTCTCTACCTCGCCAAGACCGTCGCTCCCTATGGTTGTACTGTCACGAGACTTGCTAGAGGGCTCCCGATGGGCGGGACCCTTGAATTCGTTGACGATACGACCCTCGCCCGCGCCATCGATCGCCGCGAAGCGCTCTAACGAACTCCCCGACCGGATGGTCCGGTTGGCCGCGCCTCGATCGGCGTCCCATCGACGTACGGAGCGACTATGGTACGTGCCGACTGGACCATCTACGAAGAAGACTACTGGGCGATTAATTCGGTCATCAAAGAGCTGATCGAGAACTCCAACTCGACCAGCGTCATCTTGATCGACAAGACCGGCCAGCTCATCGCGAGCGTGGGCATGGAGCCCGAGTTCGACCTCATGAGCTTCGCGTCGTTGTGCGCGGCCGACTTCGAGGCCAACGCGCAGCTCGCGAAGCTGATCGGCGAGAAAGACTTCTCGACCCTCTACCACCAGGGTGTCGACGAGAGCATGTATCTCGCGCGCGTGGCCCAGCACATCATCTTGGTGGTACTCTTCAACAAGCGCACGACGCTCGGACTCGTGCGGCTGCGCGTCAAGAAGGCGGTCGACTCGCTCGACACCGTCCTCAATCGTTTGTTCGACAAGCTCGAGTACGAGAACGAGGACCTGAAGCAGTTCGACGCCGGCTTCACCGAAGAGCTGAACAAAGAGATCGATTCGCTGTTCAAAGACTAGGCATCCAGGCGGGGGCACGAGGCGAAATGTCGCTCATCAACTATTCGTCGCGCGAGATCAACTGCAAGATCGTGTATTACGGTCCTGGGTTGTGCGGCAAGACGACGAACATCCAGTACGTGTACAACAAGGTCGACCCTTCCACGAAGGGTAAGCTCATCACGCTCGCGACCGAGATGGACCGCACGCTGTTCTTCGACTTCCTCCCGCTGGAGCTGGGACAGGTGAAGGGCTTCAAGACCCGCTTCCACCTGTACACCGTGCCCGGCCAGGTCTACTACGACGCCTCGCGCAAGCTCATCCTGCGCGGCGTCGACGGCATCGTGTTCGTGGCCGACTCCCAGTCGGCGCGCTACGACGCCAACATCGAGAGCCTGTACAACCTCCACGAGAACCTGGAGGAGTACAAGCTCAAGCTCGACGACGTGCCCTTCGTGCTCCAGTACAACAAGCGCGACATGGACAACATCATCCCGATGGAAGAGATGGAGCAGGAGTTGAACCCGGAGAAGTTCCCCAGCTTCCCGGCGGTGGCGGTCAAGGGCGACGGCGTCTTCGACACCCTCAAGTGCGTGGCCAAGGGTGTCCTGAAGAAGCTCTCCAACAACTAGTTCGTTTACTTGCCGCGCTGGTCCAGCGCGTGCGCCTTCGCGATGAGGAAGTAACCGCTGGAGAGCGCGATGATGAGCGCGCCGATCCCGATCAGCTGCAATCCCGTCATGTGCTCGTAGTCGACCTGGATGATGTGCCGGCCGACCGCGATCAAGCTCACGATCAGAATCACTTCGACGCGGACCTTGTGTTCCTTGAAATAGACCTTGAGCGTCTCGATCAGCTCGAGCCCCAACACCACGATGAGCACGCCGCCGAACGCGCGTTGCATGACGATGTGGAGGTCGTCGGTGTTCTGGACCTCGCCCCAGCTCATGGGCAGGCGTTTGAAGAGGAGCAGGAACAATTGCGCGGTCGCCACGGTGACGACGATCACGAGCAAGAGCTGCAGAGCAGCGATGATAAGACCTTCGAACTTTTCGATCACGCGATGGCCGAAGGAATCACGCACGGAGAACCTCCTGGTTCGAGAATCGCGAGACTAAGGCCGGCGTCGCGGTGGAAGCAAGCAAATCTGCCTCGCCAGACGCGCGGCGTGGCGTTACCATGCCGCCATGGCCTTCGACCCCCGCGAGACCGAATGGCTCGCCGAAGCGCTCCGCCACCTGGGCGCGGGCTTCGACCGCTTGCCCCCGGCCGAGTCGTCCTTCGACGCCGCGCGCGCGCGAGAGGCGCTCACGGCCGCGGCGGAACGCATGCGCGACAACTTTCCGTACCACCATCCTCTACATGTCGGGCAAATGCTGAAGCCGCCGCACCCGGTCGCGCGCGTCGCGTACGAATTGGCGATGCACATCAATCCGAACAACCACGCGCTCGACGGCGGACGCGCTTCTTCATCGATGGAGAAAGAAGCGGTGGCCGACATCGCGCGCATGTTCGGGTGGGACGAGCACCTCGGCCACCTGTGCGGCGGCGGCACGGTGGCGAACTTCGAGGCGCTGTGGGTCGGACGCGAGCTCTCGCCGGGGAAGGCGGTCGCGGCGTCGTCGCAGGCGCACTACACGCACTCGCGGTTGTCGGCGGTGCTGGGGATTCCGTTCGTCGCGATCGAGGTCGATGCGGGCGGGCGCATGGATGTCGCGGCGCTCGAGAGCGCGCTCGCGCGCGGCAACATCGGCACGGTGGTGGCGACGCTCGGGACCACCGCGGCGGGGCGCGTCGACCCGCTCCCGCAGATCCTCGACCTGTGCGGCGAAGCCAACGTGCGCGTCCACGTCGACGCCGCTTACGGCGGCTACTTCACGCTCGCGGGCAATCTGGACGCGCCGGCGCGCGCGTCCTTCGACGCCGTCGCGCGCGCCGACTCGATCGTGGTCGATCCGCACAAGCACGGGCTGCAACCGTACGGGTGCGGGTGTGTGGTGTACCGCGACCCGTCGGTGGGGCGCTTTTACCGCCACGACTCGCCCTACACGTACTTCACGTCGAACGAATTGCACCTGGGAGAAATCTCGCTCGAGTGCTCGCGCGCGGGGGCGTCGGCGGTGGCGTTGTGGACCACGCTGCGCGTGCTGCCGCTCGTGCGCGGCGGCGAATTTGCGCGCGGGCTCGAAGCCGGGCGCGAGGCCGCGCTCGCGCTCCACGCCGCGCTCCGCGACGACGCGCGCTTCGCGCCGCTCTTCGCGCCCGAGCTCGACATCGTGGTGTGGGCGGCGCGCGCGCAAACGGCGGGCGAGTCGTCGTCGCGCGCGCGGACCATGTTCCACGCCGCGGCCGCGCACGACCTGCACCTCGCCTTGGCCACCTTCCCGCGCCGCATGGTCGAGCCGTGCGACGCCGTCGAGTTCTGGGACGCGAACGAGGTCACGTGCCTGCGCGCGTGCGTGATGAAGCCCGAGCACCGCGAGTGGATGCCGGAGATCGTCAAGCGCTTGCGGGAATCCGCGTAGCTAGCGGGTCGCGCCGCGATACAGCGCCTTGATGCGCCCCCACGTCGTGGACTCGACCCGCGTCGGCGTCAAGATGTCGATGCGGCTCGTCGACTGACCGACGTATCCGAGCGCCGCGATGCCGGCCGGGATGTCTCCAAAAAACTCACCCACGTCGCCCGCCACGAATCCCTCGCCGTTCTTGCTCACGCGAGCGAACCACGCGCCGCCGCGAAACTGCATGATGGCGCGCTGCACGTAACGAATCCCCGTCATGCAGTTGTCCTCCATGAACAACTGCAGCGGGGAGGCGTCGGCCACCAGCACCTGCTGCCCGTCGCGGAAGGTGGCGGGGTCGGCGAGGTCGGCGTCGGGGGTGGTGTCGAGGAAGACGCGGATCGACCCCACGTCGAAGATCGCGATCTCGGAGAACGAGCAGGTTTGGTCGCCGCCGTGCATCGCGAAGACGCACGCGTAGGAATCGAACACGTAGGTCATCTCGTACGGCGCGGGCGGCAGCAAGTCGAGGAAGGGCTCGCGCACTTCCGACACGGTGCCGTAAATCCACAGCGAGTCTTCCAGGTTGGGGAGGTTTTGCCACGGCGTCCACTGCGCGGGGCCGGTGGCGTAGCCGGTGCCGAATACGAGCGCGGAGGGGTAATCGGCGGCCGCGGGAATCGCCCACGCCGAAAGAAGCGCGCAGCACGCAAGGATGCGGAGCAGGGACACGACGGCCTCCGACCACGAGCCTAGACGCGCGGGGGGCGCGTGTCAACGCGGCGTGCTATGATGCCGCGACCCGTGTGCGGCATCGCCGGCATACTTCGTTTGCGCGACGCGCGCGACGACACCGCGGTGGTCGAGTCGATGTGCGCCGAGATCGTGCGCCGCGGCCCCGACGACGCCGGCGTCGTGCACGAGGGGCGCGTCACCTTCGGCAACCGCCGCCTCGCCATCCTCGACTTGTCGCCCGCCGGCCACCAACCGATGCAAAGCGCGAGCGGGCGCCTACTCATCACGTTCAACGGAGAGGTCTACAACTACCGCGACCTCACCCGCGACCTCGGTCTACGCGCGAGCGACCTGCGCGGGCACTCCGACACCGAAGTGATCTTGCACGCGTGGGAGCGCTGGGGCGAAGGCGCGCTCGACCGCATGGTGGGGCAGTGGGCGATCGCGATCTGGGACCGCGTCGACGAACGGTTGTGGCTCGCGCGCGACCGCTTCGGCGAGAAGCCGCTCTTCTACCATCGCTCGAACGACGCGCTCGCGTTCGCGTCGAGCGTCGCCGCGCTGGTGAAGGCACCGTGGGTGCCGCGCGAGATCGACGAAGACGGGCTGTTCGAATTGGTGTCGACGCGCTACGTGCTGGCACCCCGCACGGTGCTGCGCGACGTGCGCAAGCTGGGCGGCGGCGAAGTGATGCGCGTCGACAAGGCCGGCGTCGACGTGCGCCGCTGGTACGACCCCGTCTTCCGGCGCGCGCCGCGTCGGCGTCGCGGTGAACTGGTCGAACAGTTCGGCCACTTGTTCGCGACCGCGACCAGCCGCTGCTTGGTCAGCGACGTGCCGGTGGCACTCCTCCTCTCCGACGGCATCGACAGCAACGGCATCCGCGCGTCGTTGCAAGGACAGGGAGTCTCGCCGCGCTGCTTCACCTTCGACGCCGCCGACCCGGGTGCGCCGCCGCGCGTCGACGCGGGCCCCGGCACCACCGTCGTGAGCGCCACCGCGGAAGAGCGCATGCGCCTCATCCGCAGCGCGCTGTCGTCGTTCACCGAGCCGGTCGGCGACGGCGCCGCGGTGGCGACGTGGACGCTCATTCACGGCGCGCGCGAGCACGCCACCGTGTTTCTGTGCGGGCACGGCGGCGACGAATTGCTGGGCGGCTATTGGCTGAGCAAGGACCGCTACCGCCTGGCGTCGCTCGACCGCTTCGCGTTTCTGCCCGCGCGCTGGTTGCGCGGGCGTGTCGGCCGCCTCGCCAACGGCACCGAGTCGCCCGACGCCATGCTGCGGCGCCTGCGCGCGCGCCCGCACCGGCGCTCGCCCGAAGCGGTGCGCTACATGATCAACCGCGCGCTCGCGCCCGCGCAATTGCGCGCGATGTACCGCCGCGACGACGTGCCGTCGTCGTACCTCACCCAGATCGACGCCCTCTACGCGCACTGCCGCGACGACGCGCGCGACATCGACCGCATGCAGGAAGTCATGCTGCGCACGTTTCTCTCCGCGAACATCCTCACCTACGCCGACTCCACCGCGATGGATTCGTCCGCCGAGCTGCGCATGCCCTTCCTCGACCGCGACCTGGTCGACTTCGTGCTCTCGCTGCCGCCGTCGCTGCGCGTCGGCCGCTTCCCGGGCCGCACCAACACCAAGCTCGTGCTGCGCCACTGGGCGCGCGGCAAGGTCGACCCGCAAGTGAACAAGCGGCGCAAGCGTGGCTTCACCTACGCGAGCCTCCCCGACGTCATCGCGCGCGACCGCGCGGCGGTGAAGGAGCACATCCTGGGCGTCGCGTCGGTGCGGCGCATGCTGCCGGGGGTGGAGTCGTGGCTCTCGCAACCGCCGCACGCGTACGGCGGCGCCGTCGAGGGAACGCTGTGGGCGTTGCTCACGCTCGGGATTTGGTGCGAGCGCGTCGGCGTGGAGTGACGCGCTAGCGCCGGCGCGCGGCGAGCGTCACGCCCACGCCTCCCAGGATCAGCGTCGCGGCGACGACGAGCCGAGTGGTCAGATGCTCCCCGAGAAACGCGATGCCTCCCAGGGCGGCGATCACGGGCACCGATAGTTGCACCGTCGCCGCGCGCGTCGCCGACAATCCGCGCAGCGCCGCGTACCAGATGACGTAGCCGATCCCCGAAGAAATGGCGCCCGAAGCCGCCGCCAACAGAACGCCGTCGCGCGACGCGTGCGCGCGCGACAGCGCGGCGAGGCTCACCGCGAGCGTGAAGGGAACCGCGCACAGAAAATTGCGCGCGGTGTCGGCGAGCGGGTCGCGCGACCCCCGTCCGCGCAGCGAATAGAGCCCCCACGCGACACCCGCCGCCGCCATGAGCGCTGCCCCGGCCGGCGACGGCGCCGCGAGGCCCGGGAGAACCAAGTAGACCAGCCCCGCGATCGCGGTCGCGACCCCGAGCCACTCGATCGCGCGCGGACGCTCGCCCGCGCGCAGCGCCGCGCCCAGCATCGTCGTCTGCACGCAGCCGAAAAGGATGAGCGCGCCGGTGCCGGCGCTCAAGCTCACGTAGGAAAACGAGAACGCGATCGCGTACACAAACAGGAAGGCGGCGCTGACCCAGCCCGCGCGCGTGTCCTCTGGCGCGCGCGCGCGTCGCAGCGACGCAATGAGCGCGAGCATCGCGGCCCCCGACGCCACGCGCACGGTGGTGAAGGTGGCGGGGTCGATGCGCGACGACGCGAGCGCGAGGCGACACAGAATCGAGTTGGACGCGAAGGCGACCAGCGCGAACAACGTCGCCGGCGCGACGCCGCGCCCCGAGTAAGACGAACCATCGCTCATGCGGGGAGGTTAGCGTCGGCGGGCCGGCGCGAAAAGTGTTATCATGCGATGCTCGTCATGGCCAACGACTCTCGCATCGAATCGAAGCCGGGCCGCGTGCGTGCGCGCCGACTCGCGCGCGACTGGCGCTTCTGGGCCGGCGCCGCGGTCGCGTTGTACACGCTGGTCGGTTTCCTCGTCGTTCCACTCGTCGTCAAGCACCAGCTCACCAGCCGCGCGCGCACGCTCTTGCAGTGCGAGGCGCGCGCGGGCAAGGCACGCTTCAATCCGTACACGTTCAACGCCGCGCTCGGCGATTTCGTGCTGCGGGACCGTCGCGGCGACACCCTCCTCACCTTCGACGAGCTGTACGTGAATCTCGCGCCGTGGGCGCTCACCAAGCGCGTGGTGGCGCTGGAGGAAGTGCGCCTCACCGGCCCGTCGCTCGCGGTGCGCGTGCGCGACGACGGCACCCTCAACCTCCTCGACCTGGTACCCGACACCACCGCGAGCGCCGCGGGGGCGGCGCCGAAGAAGGCGTCGAAGCCGTGGCTCGTGCGCGTCGACCGCCTCGGCGTCGACGCCATGGCGGCCACCCTCGACGACGCCACCGCGCAGGCGCACGTCGCCCTCGACAGCGTGCGCGTCGAACTCACGAGTTTTCTCTCCCAGCCCGGCGACACCGCGCGCTTCGCGACGCGTCTGGTGTCGCGCGACGGCGGCAGCGCGAGCGCGAGCGGCTTCGCACTCCCGCTCGACGGCGTGGTCGACGCGCGCGTCGACGTCGACAGCCTCGTGATCGTACCGGCGGGTCCGTACCTCGCGCGCTTCGCGTATCTCGCGCTCAAGGGCGGACAGGTCAACGTGCACGGCGACGTCCACGCGATCGCCGCGCCGGGCACGCAAGCGGCGGTGACGTACCACGGCGACCTCGTGGTCGACCACTTGCAGCTCTTCGACACGCTCAAGAACCAGGACTTCTTCGGCTTCGACCGCCTCGCCATCGTGCAGGCGCAAGCGCAGTCGGTTCCGCCCGGCGCGCGCGTCGAGGAAATCGGGATCCACGGCATCTACGCGCGCATCGCCGTCGCGGAGGACCGCAGCTTCAACGTCAACGACGTGTTCGCGCCCGCGCGCGCGCGCGCCGATTCGATCCGCGCCGCGGCGCCAAGCGCGAAAGCGAACGCGAGCGACAGCACGGCCGCCAAGCCCGCCGTGCCCGACGTCGCCATCGGCAAGGTGACCATCGACGGCGGCGAGGTCGACTTCTCCGACTTGAGCCTGCCGCTGCCGTTCGCGACGCGCGTGCACGACGTCAAGGGACAGGTGACCGCGCTCGCGCCCGACAACGCGGCGGGTTCGCAAGTATTGGTCGAGGGCACCGTCGACGAGCACGGCTTCGCCAAGGCGACGGGGTTCATCAATGCGTTCGACCCCATCGCGTTCACCGACCTCGCGGTGTCGTTCCGCAACATCGAGCTCACCGACCTGACGCCGTACTCGGGCAAGTTCGCGGGCTACCGCATCAAAAAGGGGAAGCTCTCGCTCGGGCTCGAGTACGACATCCAGAACGCGCAGCTCAAGGGCGACAACCAGATCTTGCTCGAGAAGCTCACCCTGGGCGACAAGATCGAGAGCCCCGACGCGACCAACCTGCCGGTGAAGCTCGCGGTCGCGCTCCTCAAGGACTCGCACGGCAACATCGACCTCGACCTGGAAGTGGCGGGCGACCTCAACGACCCCAAGGTCAACACGGCGTCGCTGATTTGGCAGGCGTTGAAAAAGGTCATCATTAAAGTCACCACCGCGCCGTTCCGCTTCCTCGGCAACTTGATCGGCATCGGCGGCGACGAGATGGAGTTCGTCGAATTCGAGCCGGGGCGCAAGGAGCTGACGCCGCCCCAGCACGAGAAGCTCGGCAACCTGGCCAAGGCGCTGCGCGAGCGCCCCGCGCTCAAGCTCGAGGTGCACGGCGCCTACGACAAGCGCGCCGACGCGCAGGCGATTCGCTCGCAGCACTTCGACGCGATCTTGGAAGCGCGCCTCCTTGCGGTCGCGGGCGGCGACTCGAGTGCCGCGAGCGCCATCAAGACCGACCCGTCCAGCGGGCGCATGCAGTCGGTGCTGGAGGCGCTCTTCACCGAGAGCTTCGGCGCCGACAAGCTGGCGGCGCTGCGCGCGTCGCACACCAAGGCGCCCGTGCCCGCCGCGTCCACGACGCCCAGCGCGACGCCGCCGACGCCGACCCTCGATCTCGCCGCGTATTTCAACGCGATGCGCAACGACCTCATCGCGGCGCAGCCGGTCTCCGACGCCGATCTGGTACAACTCGCGACGGCGCGGGCTGCGATCATCCGCGCCTACATGGTCGAGACCCAGACCATCCCGGTCGAAAGGCTCGCGGTGCTCGAGAACGACGTCAACGACGACGACGAGAGCTGGGTTCCGTGCAAGCTCGGGCTGGAGGCGATGGAGTAGTGCTCGCGCGCGCGCTCGACAAGGCCAAGCGCACGGTCGCGCGCTCGCGCGGTTTGCACGCGCTCGCCGCCGACGACCACCCGTCGAGCCGCGTGGTCGCGAACGCGATTCGCGTCGCGCGCGACGGCGACCTCGCGCCCGACGAGCGCGCGTGGGTCGACCGCATCGAAGCATTGCGCGCGCGCGTCAACGCGTCGACCGCGGAGATCGCGCGCGTCGACTTCGGCGCCGGGCGCCCCGATTCCGCGCGCGACGCCGCCACCATGGGCGACGGCGTGCGCGTGGTGGAGACCGTGGGCGAAGTCGCGCGCAACGCCAGCAAGTCGCCGTTCTGGTGCCGCTTCTTGTTCGCGCTGGTGCGCGGCGCGCGGCCGGTGTCGTGCATCGAGATGGGGACCGCGGTGGGGATTTCGGCGTCGTACCAAGCGGCGGCGCTGCGCCTGAACGGGAGCGGGCGCCTCTTGACCATGGAGGGCGCGCCCACGCTGGCCGAGGTCGCGCGCGCGAACTGGCGCGAGCTGGGCTTGGACGAGATCGAGGTGGCGGTGGGGCGCTTCGCCGATACACTGCCTTCGGCGCTCCCCGCGCGGCGCCCGCTCGACTACGTGTTCGTCGACGGCCACCACGACGGCGACGCCACCCTTGCGTATTTCGAAATGCTGCTCCCGCACCTCGCGCCGCGCGCGTTCGTCGTGTTCGACGACGTCGCGTGGTCGGACGGCATGCGGCGCGCGTGGCGAACCATCGCGGGCGACGCGCGCGTGGCACGCGCGGTCGACTTGGGCGCGGTGGGGGTGGCGGCGATCGACGCCGCGCGCCCGCGCGCGCGGCATTTTTCTATTCCCCTTCATTAGAAACGGTGGCCGCGTGAATTTCCTCTCGACGCTCGTCGCGACGTTCCTGTACACGGGCTTGTTTCCGTTCGCCCCCGCGACCTTCGCGACGCTGGTGTTCGTGGCGGCGTATTGGCTGGTCCCGGGCGGCGACGCGCTCGCGAGCTGGATCGCGCTCGTGGTCACCACCATAATTTCGGTCCCCACCGCGACCCGGGTCGAGAACGCGCGCGGCAAGGACCCCAAGTGCGTCGTCATCGACGAGGTGGTGGGAATTCAAATTGCGCTGGTGGGGGCGACGCCCACGCTCGCGGGCGTCGCCGCGGCGTTCGTGCTGTTCCGCGTCTTCGACATCGCGAAGCCGTTCCCCATCCACCGCCTGCAAGCCTGGCCGGGCGGGTGGGGCATCGTCGCCGACGACGCGCTGGCGGGGTTGTACACGCGCGCGGTGCTGGTTGTGATCGCGATGTTCACGCCGGCGCTGGGGAACTTCGGGTTGTAAGCGGGAGAGAATTGATGCCCATCACCTACCAGATCGAACGCTCGCGGCGGCGCGTGATCGCGACCGTGCGCGGTACCATGACCGACGCCGACGTGTTCGGCTACCAGCGCGACGTGTGGTTGCGGCCCGAAGTCGAAGGGTTCGACGAGATCGTCGACATGACGCACGTCGAGCACGTCGAGCTGCCGGTGCCGTCGGGCGAGCGCATGCGCGAGCTGGCGTCGCTCTCGGCCGAGATGGACGCGCGGGCGTCGTCGCGCTTTGCCATCGTGGCCCCGGGCGACTTCGCGTACGGGCTCGCGCGCATGTACGGCGCCTACCGCTCCTTCGACCGCCGCAGCACCAAGGAAGTGCGCGTGTTTCGCTCCATGGACGAAGCGGTCGCGTGGCTCGACGAAACGCGGGACGGTGCAGCGTGAACCGCCACGACCTCGAAGTGCTGCTGGTCGGCAACGAGCTCTTGCGCGGCGAGCGTCGCGACGCGCACCTCGCCCACATCGGGCAGGCGGTGCAGCGCGCGGGGCTCAAGGTCGACGAGTGCCACGCGGTGGGCGACGACGTCGTCGCCATCGCGAGCAAGGTGCGCGAGCGCTTGCCGCGCACGCGCGCGCTGGTGGTGACGGGCGGTCTCGGTCCCACCGACGACGACGTCACGCGCGAGGGAGTCGCGGAAGCGGTTGGGGTGGCACTCGAGTTTCGCGCCGACACCTGGCGCGAGATCGAAGCCTTCATGGGCGCGCGCGGGCGCACCGCCACCGAAGCCAACCGCCGCCAGGCGCATTTTCCGCACGGCGCCGAGGTACTCGCCAACGCGCTTGGCACCGCGCCCGGCTTCGCGCTCGCGGCCGAGGGCGCGCACGTGTTCGTGCTGCCGGGTCCGCCGCCCGAGCTCCAGCCCATGTTCGACGCGCTCGTGCTGCCGCGCCTCTCCGCGCTGTTCGCGCGCGAGCCGCTCCGCGTCGAAACCT
>CAZLLI010000072.1:0-13596 GCA_964560355.1 uncultured bacterium
TCAACAAGCTGCGCGGCACGCTGCAGGTGTGCGCCGTCAAGGCGCCGGGCTTCGGCGACCGCCGCAAGGCCATGCTCGAAGACATCGCGATCTTGACCAACGGTCGCGTCATCTCCGAGGAGGCCGGCTTCAAGCTCGAGAACGCGCAACTCGCCGACCTCGGCAAGGCCAAGCGCATCACCATCGACAAGGACAACACCACGGTCGTCGAAGGTGCCGGCAAGCCCGCCGACATCAAGGCGCGCGTCGCGCAAATCCGCCGTCAGATCGAAGAGACGACGTCGGAGTACGACAAGGAGAAGCTGCAGGAGCGCCTGGCGAAGCTGGCCGGCGGCGTTGCGGTGATCAATGTCGGTGCTGCGACCGAAGTCGAGATGAAGGAAAAGAAGGCGCGCGTGGAAGACGCCAAGGAAGCGACTCGCGCGGCAATGGAAGAGGGCATCGTCCCGGGCGGCGGTATCGCGCTGTTGCGCGCGTCGAAGGCCCTCGACAAGGTCAAGGAGACGGGTGACGCGGCCATCGGCGTCGAGATCATCCGTCGTGCGCTCGAGGCCCCGCTGCGCCAGGTCGCGACCAACGCCGGCGCGGAGGGCTCGCTCGTCGTCGAGAACGTGTTGAAGCAGGCGGAGACGTTCGGCTACAACGCGGCCACCGGCGAGTACGTCGACATGATCAAGGCCGGTATCGTCGATCCGACCAAGGTCACGCGTTCCGCCCTGCAGAACGCGGCCAGCGTCGCGGCCATGCTGCTCACCACCGAGGCGGTCGTCACCGACATCCCGGCGGAGGAGAAGGCCCCGGTGCGCGGTGCCGGCGGCGGCATGGGCGACATGTATTAATCGATCCGCTACACGGGTCGGCCGAAGACTGGCGCGCCGTCGGAGCAATCCGGCGGCGCGTCGTCGTTTGGGGGCCGGCCCGGCCCCAAAATCCCCTTGAACCGCACCCGCCAGCCGGATATCGTAGCCGTAGGTTTACCCCACCCAGAGTGTTTATCCCATCAGGGTACAGATTCGGACGAGCCCCTCGGCCGACTCGACCGGGCGCGATCTTTTAGTGGAGGATTGCATTTGAAGACGATCGTTCGACCGAAGCGGTACATCATCGTGGCGACCCTGTTCGCGGCCTTCGGTGCGCTCTTGGGTGCGTGCAGCGACGACGACGGCGGGACGCCGTCCGACACCGGCGGCGGCGCCACGCAGCCGCTCAGGGTCACGGAGATCATCGCGGCCCCGAAGTCGGCTAGCCCCGGCGACACGCTGCTGCTCTCGGCCATCGTCGAATCCGATCCGCCCAACCAGACCGAGATTCCCACCATCGCGTGGACCGGGAGCGGCGGCGCGTTCTTGGAAACCAATCAGACCAGCGTGCGCTGGGTGGCGCCCACTACGGGGGTGTACACGGTTACCGCGCGTGCGACCAACAGCGTCAACACCGCTTCGAATTCCGCCGACGTGTTCGTGGGTGGGAGCGCGACCGTGGTCAACAACCAGGCGGGAGCGATTCACCTACGCCCGACGCCCGGCGACTTCTACTACTCGAAGACGGTCAACAATATCAATCTCGGCGTCGAAGTGTTCGCGGTTACCGGCGGAATCGCCGGCGACGCCGTGGATCTGCCGGCTTCCGTCGACGGTTCCAACAACAAGTACCTCGCATACGCGCCCAATGTCAGCTTCGAGGTCCACTCGCTCGACTCGATCATGCCCGGAGAGGACACGCAGCCGATCCATCTCTATGTCGGCGACTTCGGGACCAAGAATTACCGCCGCATCTCGAAGGACGTGCCCGCCAACCGTCGCCACCCGCAGTACACCGACGCCGACGTCGCGCCCGACAATCGCTCGGTCGCGTACGGCGGCATGTGCCCGACGCCGATGATCCAGGGCGCCGACAGCTTCGACGTGTTCGTGAACGACGTGGTGGCGAATACGCGCGCGCGGGTGACGCTTTCGCACACCAACCACCGCAACGCGTTCCCGACCTGGGCGACGGACCAGTCGTGGCTGACGTTCGTCTCCGACCGCGGCGGACGCGGCCAGTGGGAGCTCTACGGCATGCCGGTCACCGCCGGCGTCATCAACACCGCGCAGGCGAGTCTGGTGAAGCTCACCAACACCGGCGGCGTGCTGATGACGGGTACGATGGGGGCGGCCGACTTCAGGAAGCCGCTCATGGCGTGGAATCCGACTTCGCCGACCCTGGCCGTGCTCGCGTCCGACGGTGTGCTCTATCTCCTTGCCACCAACGCCACCGGCGCAACGCAGATCGACGTGGGGACCTTCGCCACGGGGCGGCCGTCGGAGCTCGCGTGGTCGCCCGATGGGGCGCTGCTCGCGGTTTCGACCGGGTCCGAAGTGCTGACCGTCACGCTTGCGGGAACGGTGGCGTCGCGCGTCGGCGGCCTGGACGACGAAGGGAACCCCAAGCGGCCCGGCGACACCTTCGCCGATCTCCTCTTCTCCCCCGACAACGCGTGGTTGATCTATCGCGCGACGCGCGCGTCGTCGGCGTGGTTCGAAGCCTACGACATCGACCAGTCCACCATCACGGCGCCGATCGCGATCACCGCCGCCGAGCCGGCCTCCAGCGCGACGCAGAGCCTGGGCGGGTATCGCGCACTGATGTCGATGAAGCCGGCCTGGAGCGCGAACGGCCAGATGTACTATCCGTCGTTCGCGACCGGCTCGAACACGGTGGGAATTCTCTCGGTGGACGTTTCCGGGCTGACGCCCTAGAATCCGCGCCGTGGCGGACCTCATCCGGCTCAAGGACATCACCGTCTTCGGCTTCTACGGCGTCTCGCCGGCGGAGCGCGAAGTCGGGCAGAAGATCCAGATCGACCTCGACCTATACGCCGACCTTTCGCGCGCGTGTCGCTCCGACGCGCTTCAAGACACCATCAACTACGAATCGGTCTACAGCAAGGTGATCGAGGTGGTGGGGAGCGACAAGCGCTACCGCCTGCTCGAAGCCCTCGGCGACGAGATCTGCGCCGCCGTCATCGCGTCGTTCCCGGTGAGCCGGGTCGAGATTCGCCTGCGCAAGCTCAACCTCCCGTTCCCGAACAATCTCTCGCACGTCGAAGTCGTGCTCGCGCGCGACGCGCCGCTGATCTAGCGGCGCCGGAGCCCCCGGTGTCGCTCGCCTACATCGCGCTCGGTTCCAACCTCGGTCGGCGCGAACGAACCATCCTGCACGCGCTCCGGCTGACCGAAGCGCGCGGCGCCGCCCGCGTGGTGCGCGCGAGCAGCCTCTACGAGTCCGCCGCGGTGGGCATGGGGGAGGCGCCGCCGTTCGTCAACGCGGTCGCGCAAGTTGTTCCTTTACTTGGACCTCGCGATTTGTTAGAGCGGTTGCAGGCGATCGAAAAGGAGCTCGGGCGAAGCGGCGGGCACAATCGCTCGCGCGAGATCGACCTCGATCTGGTAGCATGCGGCGACGACGTCGTCGCGGAGGGGGCGCTGACGCTCCCGCACCCGCGCTACCACGAGCGCGCGTTCGTGCTGGTTCCGCTCGCCGAGATCGCGCGGGAGTTCCGGGACCCGCGCACGAAGCGGCCCGTCGCCGAGCTTCTGGCCCGCGTCGACGCGCGCTCCGTGCGACGCGTGTCAGGTCGCGCGTGGGTCGCGCGCGCGTCGTCGTAAACGCACCCTTACGATGGACAAGAGCTACGCCGATATCCGTCGCGGTATCCTCGATCGCGGATACGCCCGCATCGCCGTCGAGGGCAACATCGGCGTGGGGAAGTCGTCGCTGGCGCGCCTGGTCGTGAAGCGACTGGGCGGACAGCTGGTCGAAGACCGCGTCGACGACAATCCCTTCCTCGAGCGCTTCTACGAAGACGCGGGTGCCTACGCGTTCCAGACCCAGCTCGTGTTCCTGCTCAACCGGTACAAGCAGCAGCTCGCGCTCAACCAGCGCGACCTCTTCTCCGACTTCGTCGTGTTCGACTACGTGTTCGCGCGCGACCGCATCTTCGCCAACGTCAACTTGAGCGACGACGAGCTCGCGCTGTACGAGCGCGTCGCCACCGAGCTGGAAGCCAAGGTCATGAAGCCCGACCTCGCCATCTACCTGCAGGCGTCGGCGCCGGTCCTGTTCGACCGTATCCAGTCGCGCGGCCACGCCCACGAGCGCACCCTCTCGCGCGACTACCTCGAGACCTTGAACGACGCCTTCAATCATTTCTTCTTCAACTATTCGGCGGGGCCCTTGTTGGTGGTCAACACCGACGCCATGGACTTCGTGAACGACGAGCGCCACTTCGTCGACCTGGTGACGCGCTTGACCGAGCCCGTCGTCAACACCGAGTTCTACGTCCCTTCCTTCGGGGTGCGGTAACATGACGCGGCGCGCGAAAGTCACCGTGCAAACGCTGTCCGACATGAAGCGGCGCGGCGAACGCATCGCCATGCTGACGGCGTACGACTACGCGACCGCGCTGCTCGAGGACCGCGCCGGCATCGACGTGATGCTGGTGGGGGACAGCGTCGGGATGGCGGTGCTCGGCTACGAGAACACGATTCCCGTCACCATCGAGGAGATCGTGCACCATTTGCGCGCGGTGGCGCGCGCGCGTCCGCGCGCGATGCTGGTCGGCGACCTTCCCTTCATGAGCTACCAAGCGGGCGTGGCCGACGCCGTGCGCAGCGCCGGGCGCCTGGTGAAGGAGGGCGGCGCGGAAGCGGTGAAACTCGAGGGCGGCAAGCGCATGGAGCCCGTGATTCGCGCCATCGTCGACGCCGCCATTCCGGTCATGGGGCACGTCGGTTTGACGCCGCAGTCGCTGCACCAGCTGGGCGGTTACAAGGTGCAGGGCAAGGATCCGCGCGACGCCGAGCGCCTGGTCGAGGAAGCGACCCTGCTCGAGTCGTACGGGTGCTTCGCGATCGTGGTGGAAGGGACGCCGTGGCAAGTCGCGAAGCGCATCACCGAGTCGATCGCGATCCCCACCATCGGCATCGGCGCCGGTCCGCACTGCGACGGCCAGGTGCTCGTCGTCAACGACATGCTGGGGCTGAACGAAGAGTTCGCGCCGCGCTTCGTGAAGCGCTACGGCGACGTCGGCAAGCAGATGGGGGACGCGTTCCAGGCCTACATCGACGACGTCAAAGCGGGGCGCTTCCCCGACCTCGACCACAGCTACTCGTCCGAGTAACCCACCATGCTCGTCATTCGTGAGACGGAGCCGCTCGCGCGCTACCTCGACGCGCGGCGCCCCGGCGAAAGAATCGCCTTCGTTCCCACCATGGGCGCGCTCCACGACGGCCACGGCGCGTGCGTCGCGCGTGCGCGCGCGGTTCGCGACGCGCGCGTGGTGTGCTCGATCTTCGTCAACCCCGCCCAATTCGGTCCCGGCGAGGACGCCGACCGCTACCCGCGCACGCTCGACGCCGACCTCGCGAAGCTGGACGCGTGGGGTTGCGACGCCGTCTACGTCCCCGCGGTGGCGGACATGTACCCGGTCGCGCAGCGCGCGTGGATCACGGTCGACGAAATCGCGGAGCCGCTGTGCGGCCGTTTTCGGCCCGGCCACTTCCGCGGTGTCGCCACCGTGGTCGCCAAGCTGTTCCACCGCGTGCGCGCCGACGTGGCCGTGTTCGGGCAGAAAGACGCGCAGCAGGCGCTCGTGATTCGCGCCATGGTGCGCGACCTCGACCTGCCGGTGCGCTTGCGCCTCGCGCGCACGGTGCGAGAGAAGGACGGCCTCGCCATGAGCTCGCGCAACGCCTACCTGGCGCCGGCCGAGCGCACCACCGCGGCCGCGCTCTACCGCGCGCTCGCGGCGGCGCGTGCGGCGCTGGAGGCGGGCGAGCGCGGCGCGCGCGCGGTCGAACGCGCGGCGCTGGAGGTATTGCGCGGCGCCGCCATCGATCGCATCGACTACGCCGAAGTGCGTCGCGCCGACGATCTTTCCGCTTTGGAGCGCGTCGAAGGCCACGTTATACTCGCGCTCGCCGCGTGGGTCGGACGCGCGCGGCTCATCGACAACATGGTGTTCGACGTCGACGCGCGCGCGGTCGACGCGGACGCGGCGCTCTTCGCCGACGAGGCGTAGCGAGAAAAGGAACGCATGCAGCGAGTGCGCGACATCGCGGTGGTGATCCTGGCCGCCGGCCAGGGCAAGCGGATGCTGTCCGACCTGCCCAAGGTCCTGCACGAGATCGGCGGGCGCCCGATGGTGGGCTACGTGATCGACTCCGTGCAGGCGCTGGGGCCCGAGCGCGTGGTCGTGATCACGGGCCACCAAGCCGAGCGCGTAGAAAGTGCGTGCGCGGGGACGGGGGTTGCGTTCGCGCGCCAGGAGCAGCAATTGGGAACCGGCCACGCGGTGATGCAGGCGCTCCCGCTGCTCGCGGATTTTCGCGGCACCATCGTGGTCTTGAACGGCGACGTGCCCGGGCTTCGCAGCGAGACCATCCGGCGCTTCATCGAGTACCACCGCGCGTCCGGCTTCGCCGCCACCGTGCTGACCGCGAAGCTCCCCGACCCGAGCGGCTACGGTCGCATCGTGCGCGACGCCGACGGGCGCCTCCTGCGTATCGTCGAGCACAAGGACGCGAGCGAGCGCGAGCGTGCCATCGACGAGATCAACTCAGGGCTGTTTTGCTTCGAGGCCGACGACCTGCGCGCCTCGATCGGACGGGTGGGGCGCGGCAACACGCAGAACGAGTACTACCTCACCGACGTGATCGGGCTCTTGGCGTCCGCGGGGCGGCCGGTGGGCGCGTATTGCGTCGACGACGCGCGCGAAGTGGCCGGCGTCAACGACCTGGGCGAGCTGGAAGCGGCGCGCCGCTTCGTCGGCGGGTCGTCGTGATGGACCGCTTGTACGCGCCGTGGAGGGCGGCGTACTTCATGAACGAGAAGGAAGACGGCTGCCTGTTCTGCCGCATGGTGTCGTCGCGCGACGACCGCGCGAATTTCATCCTCGCGCGCGGCGGGGCGTGGTTCGTCGTCATCAATCGCTATCCGTACACGACCGGGCACGTGATGGTGGTGTGCAACCGCCACGTCGAGCGCGTGTCGGACTTCAAGGACGACGAAGGCGCCGAGATGGCGCAGCTGCTCGCGCGCTGCGAGCTCGCGATCGCGCGCGCGTACGCGCCCGACGGTATCAACATTGGCGCCAACCTGGGGCGCAGCGCGGGCGCGGGTGTGGTGGGGCACTTCCACATGCACGTGGTCCCGCGCTGGCAGGGCGACACCAACTTCATGTCGTCGGTGGGCGAGACGCGCGTGGTCTCGGAAGACCTGAACGACACCTACGAAAAACTCCGCCGCGCGCTCGCGGAGTAGGACGGCGGGAAAGGACGCACGATGGCGAAGACACGACGACGACGCGGGAAGAAGCGCGCCTCCTTCGGCCAGCGCATCGCGGTGACGATGTCGATCCTGGTGCTGGTGCTGTGCGCGGCGTCGATCAGCTTCTCGGTGTTCGTGCACAAGACGGGCGCGGACGGGAAGTCGCGCCCGCTGCGCGTCGAGCTCCTGAACGGCACCGGTGTGGCCGGCATCGCCGACTCCGCGCGCGGCGCGCTCGCCAAGCTGGGCGTCGACGTGGTGGCGGTGGGCAACGCCGAGCGCTTCGACTACAGCGAGTCGATCCTGGTCGCTCGCGAGCGCGGCACCGACGTGCGCCTGTTGGGTGAAATGATCGGGTGCCGGCACGTGGTCGACCAGCTCGACAAGGCGGCGGTCGCCGACGCGTCCCTGATCCTGGGCGCGGACTACAAGAGCCTCGCGCTCGGGTGGGCGGAATAGCACTTGGCGACACCGGGCGCTTCCACTATGCTCGTCCCGCTATGTCGATGAGGAGGACGCCGTGGCACCGCGCCGCCGCCCGCTAGCATTCGTCGCGCTGATCCTGTTCCTCGGGATCGTCGTGGGGACGGTAGTGGGGGAGGCGATCGGGGCTATTCTCCCCGAGGGCAAGGTCATCCGCGACGTCTTCGTCAATAGCACCGACTTCAACGTGGGGCCGGTGCACATCGACTTGGTTGTGTTCAGCTTTACGTTCGGATTCTCCCTGCGCGTGAACATGATGTCCGTGCTGGGAGTGTTCGTTGTGTTCGGGTTCTTGCGCTACTACTGGTAGCGCGCGGAGGAGTCATGTTGTTCGCGTTCTTGGGGCCGATCGGCTGGAACGAGCTGGTCATCATCCTCGTCATCGTACTCATCATCTTCGGACCGCGGCGCCTGCCCGAATTCGCCGACGCCATGGGCAAGTCGATCAAGAAGTTCAAGCAAGCGACGCGCGAAGCGCGCGACGAGATCGAAGACGCCACGACCGCCAAGCGGTCGGACGACGAAAAGCCTCGCTAGGAAACGAAACGGGCCCGGCCGAAGCCGGGCCCGTCGATTCGACTACCCACTTCCCGCGCCGCTACGACGCTTCCCGCAGATCCTCGATCTTCGCGCCGTCCTTGATCTGGTTGAACCAGTACATGACGTAGTTCTGTACCTTCTGCTGGTACAGCCGATCGCGCGTGGCCGGAATCCGCGCCGACATCTGCGCGGGGTCGGGGTCGCGACGCCCCGTCACCTTGATCACGTACACGCTGCTACCGCTCGCCACCGGACCCACCACGTCGCCCGCGTTGCCGGAGAGCGCGGCGCGCGCGAACGCGCTGTACGGCGGTAGTCCCGCCACCGGGGTAGACACCGTGAAGGAGTCGGTCTTGGCGACGTCGTACGCGTACTGCTTGGCGGTGGCGCGGAAGTCGGCCGACGGCACCAGCGCTGAGCGCATGAACGCGCGCGCCTTGCGTCGCGCGGCGTCCGTCTTGGCGTCGTGCACGAGCGTCGTCTTGATGCTCTCCGACACTTCCGCCAGCGGACGCGCGCTCGCGGCCGTGCGGCTCTGCAGGCGCGCGATGTAGAAGTTGTTCTCGTCCTGGACCACGCCGCCGATGGCGCCCACCGTCCCCGCGAAGGCGAAGCGCGAGAGCGCGGGCACGTAGCCGACGCCCGGCACCGGCATGCCCTTCGCGAAGGGCTGGCTGGTCACGATCTCGAGATTGCGCGCGTTGGCGGCCGCGCCGAGGTCACCGTTCTCCGCCGCTTTCTCCTGCACCTCGCGCGCGAGCGCCGAGAGCGAGTCGATGGTGGCCGAGCCCGCGGTGAGCTTCATCGTGATCTCGCGCATGTTGTAGAGCGTCTCGCCCTTTTCCTTCTTGCTCGCGATCAGCTGCACGATGGCGATGCCGTCGGCGGTCGAAACCACCGGGCTCACGTCACCGGGCTTCATCTTGGAGAGGGCGTCGATCACGGCCGGGTCGCGCTGCTTGGCGCCGACGAAGCCGGTCTCGCCGCCCACCGCCGCGGTGTGCGATTCCGAGTACGACTTGGCGAGCGACGCGAAGTCGCCCTTGTCGCCGCGCACGGCGTCGTCGCGCACGATCTGGGCGCCGTACACGAGGTCGGCGCGGTCCTGCGGTGTGGGCGTGATGGGAATGCGCACCACGTCGAGGACGGCCTGCTCGGGATTCTGGAACTGGTCGACGTGGGCCTGGTAGTACGCGGACACCTGCTCGTCGGTGGGTCCGGTTCCTTCGATCGACTCGGCGTCGATGGGGATGGCGACGTACTCGGCGGTGAACTTGACGTTCTCCTCTTGCAGCGCGCGCGTGATCTCGGCCTGCGACACGTGCACCTGCGACATCAGGTACTGGTTGAGCTTGACCACCGGAATGCGCTGGCGAACCATCTGCTCGACCGAGCTCCAGTCGGCTTCGGGATTATTGAGCGCTTGCTGGTAGGCGGCGTAGTCGAACTTGCCGTCCTTGTCCTGGAAGTACTGCTGAATCTCCGGCGGCGGTGAGGTGCGAATGAAGTTCAGCACCTCTTCGTCGGTGACGGTGATGCCGAGGCGCTCGACCTCTTTGCCGGTCAGCACGTTGTTGACGATGTTCTCCCACGCCTGCTCGCGCAGCATCTCCTGCTGGGCCGCGGTCAAGTCGCCGCTGGTCGAGCGGTACTGCTGGGCGAGTTGGGTGTATATCGCCTGGTAGGCCTGCGGCGTGATGTTGACGCCGTCGACGCGCCCCACGGTGTTGTGCTGGTCGCCGCGACGGTTGTTCGACTGCAGGTCGAGACCCCACACGGCGAAGATGGTAATAACGAACGCGATCACCACGACCCACAGGATGATCTTGGTGTTCTCGCGCATGGCCTTCATCATGACGACATCACGACTCCTGGAGAATTTGTGAGGGCGGCAAGGGGCCGCCGCGAACAAGTCAAGCGGTCAATCTAGCATAGGTTGCGAGGGAAGCACAAGCGCCCCACATTCGATGCTCGACACGCACGCGCGACGGTGTTAGCGTGCCGGTCGCCTTGCAGCAAGGACCACCTTCGATGCGGTTGAACACACGATTGCGCGTTTGGTTCGTCGCCGTGGCACTCGCGGCGGCGGGCGCCGCCCGCGGCGCAGGGGACGGCGGCCTCCTGTGGCCCGTCGCCCTCGAGCCCGGCATCTCGTCGGCGTTTTGCGACTACCGCGACGGCCGCTTCCACGCCGGCGTCGACGTGCGCACCTTCGGGGCGGAAGGGATCCCGTGCCGCGCGGTGGGCGACGGCTTCGTGTCGCGCGCGCGTGCGTCGTCGCGCGGGTACGGCAAGGCGCTGCACCTCGCACTCGACTCGGGGCTACAGGTGGTGTACGCGCACCTCGCGGAGTTCTCGCCCGCGCTGGAGGACACGCTGTGGGTCGAACAGCAGCGCGCGGGGCGCTACGCGGTCGACTTCGCGCTCCCGCCCGCGCGCTTCCGCGTCCGCCGCGGCGACGTCATCGCGTATTCGGGCATGACGGGCGCGACCGCCCCGCACTTGCACTTCGAGATTCGCTCGCCCGACGACGTCCCCCTGAATCCGCTCACCCACGGGCTCGTGCTCCCCGACCGCGACCGTCCCACCGTGCCGCGCGTCGCCTTCGTGCCGCTTGCGGCCGACGCGCGCGTCGAAGGCAGGCTCTACCCGCTCGAGATCGAGCCGCGCCGCGTCGGCAACGGGCGCTACCAGATCGACGACACGCTGCAATTCGCGGGCGACGTCGGCCTCGCGGCGACCGTGGTCGACCGGCTCAACGGGCGCTCGGGCCGCCTCGCCCCGCACGAGATGCAGGTGTGGTCGGACGGGTCGCAGCTCGCGCGCATCACCTTCGACCGCTTCTCATTCGACGAAGTCAAAGACGTCGACCACGCGCTCGACATGGGCGCGCTGCGTGCGCGCGGCACCGACGTGTACACGCTCTACCAGCGCGACGGCGACGCGCGCGACCGCGCCGAGTTCCTGCGCGCGGGGCGCCTCGCGCCGGCGCCGAGCACGCGCCGCGTCCACGACGGGCGCCTGGTCGCGATCGACGCGGCGGGGAATCGCTCCGAGGTTGCGTTCCATTATATGGATTCGCTCGTGGTGGCGCCGGCGCGCGAAGGCTCCATCGCGGGCGCGCGCTGGCGCGACAGCCACCTCGCGGTCGACTTGGACGGCGCTTATTTTCACGACGGCTTCGCGGCGCTGCCCATCTACGACCCGCGCCACCTGCTCACCGAGCGACGCCACACCGACGAGCACGACGCCCGTGTCGACACGGTGGTGGTGCGCGCGTCCGACGTCGTCGGGAAGGCGCGGCCGGTCGCGCGCGCGCTCCCGAGCGACACCTCGACGGTGTGGGTGTCGGCGATGTCCGCGGGGCGCGCGGGAAGCACGACCTTCGCCGCGCTCGGGGTCGACCTCTCGTACCCCGCCGACGCCGTCTACGCCGACGCGGTGGTGTTCGCGCTCGCCGCCGGCGACGCGCGCGCCGAGCGCCAGCGCTCGCTCAAGGCGCGCACGACCGCGGTGCTGATCGGGCCGGCGGGCCTCGTGCTGCAAAAGAGCGCGTCGCTGCGGCTGCGCCTCGCGAAACCGGGCCCGCGCGACGCCGTCTATCGCGCGAGCGGGAACGGCGGTCCCTGGTCGTACCTCACGAGCACGGTGGATTCGAGCGGCGTCGCGGCGGCCGTCGACCGCCCGGGCGTGTTCGCGGTCTTTACCGACGACGCCGCGCCGTGGCTGGGCGAGGCCCGCGTCGTGGCCGCAACTTCGTACGCCACCGGCGATACCATCTACGAGGTGCGGGTCCCGGTGGACGACGAGGGCTCCGGCTTCGACGACGCGCGCACGGAAGTATTCGTGGGAGGGACGAAGCGGGTCTGGCGCTGGGATTTCGTCGGCAAAAAAATCGTTGTGGCGCTGCGCGGCGAAACTATAATCGGGCAAGAGCCCGTCCGCGTCGTCGCCTTCGACCGCACCGGCAACTCGTCGAGCGCCGACTACACCGTGTCCATCGAAGCGCGCGCGCGTTAGAGAGGCGTCATGCCGGCACCGTTCGTCCATCTGCACGCCCACTCCGAGTTCAGCCTGCTCGACGGATCGATCAAGGTCGAAGACCTCGTGCGCCGCGCGCACGAGCTCGACATGCCCGCCATCGCGCTCACCGACCACGGCAGCTTGTTCGGCCTCATTCATTTTTATAAGGCCGCGAAGAAGCACGGCGTGAAGCCCATCCTCGGCATGGAGGCGTACATCACGCGCGGCAGCCGCCACGACCGCGGGCGCAAGAAGGGCGAGCCGTCGCACACCGACCACTTGATCCTGCTGGCGCGCACGCTGGAGGGCTATCACAACCTGGTGAAGCTCTCGTCGATCGCGTATCTCGAGGGGTTCTATTACAAGCCGCGCATCGATTTCGAATTGCTGGCGGCGAATGCGGGCGGGCTGATCGGCACCACCGCGTGCCTGCGCGGCACGGTGGCGCAGGCGGCCCTGAACGACGGCTACGAGCAGGCGTGCGAGACCGCGAATCGCTACCGCGACATTTTCGGCGAGGGCAACTTCTACGTCGAGATGCAGGACCACGGCCTCGAACCGCAACAGCGGCTGAACGAGATTTATCGCAAGCTGGCCAAAGACTTGAATCTTCCGCTCACGGTGTCGAACGACGTCCACTACTTGAACAAGGACGACGCCGAGGCGCACGAAGTGCTGTTGTGTTTGCAAACCGGCAGCGACATCGACGACCCGCGGCGCTTCCGCTTCACCACCAACGAGCTTTTCTTCAAGACGCCGGAAGAGATGCGCGCGCTCTTTCCGAACGACGCGGAAGCGCTCGCGAACACGGTGGCGATCGCGGAGCGCTGCGACGTCAAGCTCCAGGAGGGCGCGTTGCACCTCCCGCGCTTTCCGCTCCCGGAAGGGTTCGCGAGCAACGACGACTATCTGAAGCACCTCGCCTACGAAGGCCTCGCGCGGCGCTACCCCGAGGTCACCGAGCCCATGCGCCAGCGCGCCGACTTCGAGCTGTCAGTGATCGCGAAGATGGGCTTCGCGGGCTACTTCTTGATCGTGCGCGACATCGTCGACCACGCGCGCTCGAAGGGAATTCCGGTCGGGCCGGGGCGAGGTAGTGCCGCGGGCAGTCTCGTCACCTACGCAGTCGGCATCACCGACGTCGACCCGCTCGCGCACGGGTTGCTGTTCGAACGCATGCTCAACCCCGAACGCGTCAGCATGCCCGACATCGACATCGATTTCTGCTTCGAGCGCCGCGAC
>CAZLLI010000073.1:0-13562 GCA_964560355.1 uncultured bacterium
CGGCGTCGAAGGATTGGGCTGGTTCCTCTCCTTCCACGTCTTCACGCGCTATATCAAAGTCATGTTCTTCAGCGGGGCGTCGCTGAAACCGCTCCCCCCGGGCGGCACCGCGAAGAGCAAGGACTCGCGCTGGGTCGACATCCACGAAGACGATCTGGACGAGAAGCAGATGGCGGCGTGGGTGAAGCAAGCCGCGAAGATTCCCGGCTGGATCATGTAGCGCGTGACGATGCAGGAAACTCGATACTCCGAGCTCGTCGGTTTGGTCGCGGGGTTCGGGACGACGTTCGCCGTCGTGCCCGACTTGTACCGCATGCTCCGCACCCGTTCCAGCAAGGGCATGAGCCCGAACATGCCCGCCATCTTGTGCGCCTTCCAATTGATCTGGATCTACTACGGCATCTTGATCGGCTCGCGTCCCATCGTGATGTGGAACGTGGTCGCGGTGGTCATCAATCTGTGGAGCGTGGTGGCGTACGCGCGCTTCGCTCGCCGCGAGCGCGCCGCCGAGCCTTTGCATCCCGTGCGACGAATCAAGTGACCCGCGTCGCGCTCGTAACCTGTGAACGGTGGCCGAACCTCTACGAGGACGACCTCTTGCTGGTCGCCGCGCTCGCGGCGATCGGCATCGACGGCGTTCCCGCCGTTTGGAGCCGCGCCGACTTCGATTGGGAATCCTTCGACGCGCTGGTCATGCGCTCGCCGTGGGACTACTTCGAGCGCGCGGAGCAGGTTCCTGCTGATGGAACTCGAAGTCTTCGAGCCGCTGATGTTCCTCGCGCGCCACCCGCAAGCGTCCGGCCGTTTCGCGCGCGCCATACGAGGATGCTTGCGAAAATAGAAAGGCGGCTCCACCGGCGAGGTGGAGCCGCCTTTTCCCTCGGCACGAGCCGGCGCTGACTACAGCTGCACCGGGCCCAGCATCATCCACAGATACGAATACGTCAGCGCCCACAGGTAGGCGCGCTGATTTTGATTCGCCGCCGCGCCGTGGCCGCCTTCGGTGTTCTCGTAGTACATGACCGGTTTGTTCATGTCGGTCATCTTCGCCACCATCTTGCGCGCGTGGCCGGGGTGCACGCGGTCGTCGCGCGTCGACGTGCAGAAGAACACCTTGGGGTAGGTCGCGGCCGCGTCGACGTTCTGGTACGGCGACCACTTCTGCATGTAGCTCCAGTCGTCGGTGTCGGGGTTGCCGTACTCGGCCATCCAGCTCGCACCGGCGAGGAGCTTGTTGTAGCGCTTCATGTCGAGCAGCGGCACCTGGCACACGACGGCCTTGAATAAGTCGGGCCGCTGCACGAAGCACGCGCCCACCAGCAATCCGCCGTTCGATCCACCCTGGATGCCGAGGTGGTCCGGCGACGTGACGTTGCGCTTGATCAAGTCTTCGGCGACCGCGATGAAGTCGTCGAACGCATTCTGGTGCTTCTCTTGCATGGCGGCCTGGTGCCACTTGGGACCGAACTCGCCGCCGCCGCGGATGTTCGCGAGCACGTACACGCCGCCGCGTTCCACCCACGCCGAACCGGTCGAGCCGGAGTAGTTGGGCCGCATCGAGATCTCGAAGCCGCCGTAGCCGTAGAGGAGCGTCGGGTTCTTGCCGTTGGCGGTGTAGCCCTTCGGCATGAAGATGAAGTAGGGAATCTTGGTGCCGTCCTTCGACACGGCCTCGTACTGGTCGACCTTCATGCCGGCGCTGTTGAAGAACGCGGGCGTGCTCTTGACCTGCTTCGGCTTCTTGCCCGACTCGACGATGAACAGACTCGACGGCGTCAGGAAGTCGGTGTAGCTGACGAAGTACACGTCGTCGGTGTCGGTCGCGCCCACGATGCCGGCCGAGCCCAAGCCCGGCAGCGGGACTTCCTTCGACGTCCACTTGCCCTTCTCGATCGTGTATTCGTAGATGCGGCTCTTTACGTTGTCGAGCGTCGAGACGACCAGGTGGTTGCGCGTGTTGTCGACCGCGCCGAGCGCCACGCGTTCCTTGGGCTCGAACAAGACGGAGAAGTCGCGCTTGCCCGAGAGGAAGTCGTCGAGCCCGATTGCGAGCAGCGCGTCCTGCGGGTACGTCTTGCCGCCGACGTTCCAGTCGGAACGCAGCGAGACGAGGAGGTTCTTCTTGAAGATGCCGCGGAACTCCGCGTCCTCCGGAATCTCCAGCTTCACGGGCTTGTTGTCGCGAATGAGATAGGTGGTTCCGCGGAAGAACTCGGGAGTCTCCGATACGAGGTCGTATCGGCCTTCGGGCGTGTAGATGCTGTACGCACCCAGCCCGACGTAGTCGGCGGGTACCTCGTGGACCATGGTCGCACTCGTGACCGGCGTGCCGCGCGTCCACAGCTTGGCGAAGCGCGGATACCCGGACGTCGTCAGCGAACCATCGCCGAAGTCGGTCCCCACCCAAAGCGAATTCTCATCGCGCCACGCGACGTCGGACTTGGCCTCGGTCAGCGAGAAGCCGCCGTCGACGAACGCGTTGGTGGTGGCGTCGAACTCGCGCACTACCACCGCGTCGCCGCCGCCGCGCGACAAGTTCACCATGAAGCGCTTGTAGTCCGGCGCCAAACCGATAGCGCCCTTCCACACCCAATTCTCGTTCTCCGACGCGGCCAGCTTGTCGAGATCGATCACGGTCTCCCACGCGGGAGCCGTCTTCACGTACTCGGCGCGCGTCGTGCGACGCCAGATGCCGCGCACGTGGTCCTTGTCCTGCCAGAAATTGTAGATCCACGCCCCGCGCACGTCGGGGTCGGGGATGCGGTCGCTCGAGTTGAAGATCTCGAGCAGCTTCTGCTGCACCGGCTTGAACACCGGAACGGCTTCGAGCACGGCGGTGTCCTTGGCGCTCCGCGCCTTGACCCACGCGAGGGCGCTGTCGCCCTCCACGTTCTCCAGCCACATATAAGGATCGACTTGGTCGGCGACGGCAACCGTCGCGACCAAGAGCAATGCGATGAACAGGGTAAATCGCGCGAAGCGCATCGGTGTCTCCTTCGGTTTGGACGGGGCAGGGAGGCCTTGGTACGCCCCGATCCGGCGGGCAGAGAATGCCACAATCGGGGTCCGTTATCCAGGCCCTACAGCTCCTGCTCGGAATGGGAATCCGGGTCGACGGGTCAGCGATACATCGCCTTGATCGCGCCCCACGTCGACGTGTGGACGGCGAGTGTTCCGTCGCCGGTGGTGAACGTCCACACCTCGCTCAACGCGTCCGCGCAGTCGTTCGACGGGGGATCGCACACGTTGCCCGCCATCCAATAGTAGGTCGTGTTGGGCTGGAGCGCGAGCGGGCCGTACGGATTCGGACACGAACCGCCGCCGGCGGTGGCGCACAGAATGTCCGCGTCGCGCGGCACATCGAACGGTTCCGTCGACAGCCAAATGTGGTTGGCGTCGCCCTTGAAACCGAGCGAGAGACCGAGCGGCATGTTGACGCCGTCGTCGGGCGGATTGGGGAAGTACGGTGCCAGATATTGGAAGCGCGAACAATTCGCGGCCGGATTGTTGATCCACGACGTGATGCTCATGCCGTTGAAGTAACCGCTCCCGCAATCCCAAAACGCGATATGGGGCGTGAACGCACCGGTGACTTCCCACGCGGTGGGGGGAAGCGCGGTGGACGCGATGTACTCGATCGTCAGCACGAGCAGGTTGGGACCGCCGATGCAGGGACCCGTCGGCACCATCCACATGCCGGTTTGCGAATTGGATCCGGTCGCGATCGTCATGTTGGACGGCAGATAATCGGCGACCCAGGTCACGCCGGCCGGCACCGTCGCCTTGATCGATATCAAGGAGAAGTCGAAGGTCTTGGTGAGCACGACGTAGGCGACTCGCGAAGTCCCGTTGTCCGACGAGTCGAGGTGGCAGTCGGTCGCGGTGGGGTCGCGGTAGAGCCCGATCCAGGCCTGCTGCGCGTGCACGGCACCGGGGCCGAGCAAGACGATGGCGATGATGGCTGTCCGAAGGCGTCGAATACACGAATGAGTGCGCATGGCGTTATCCTCCTAGTGGGGGAAATGCCGGCCCCTTCGGAAGCGAACGGGGAAATTCTTCGGGTCTAGCGCGGCCCGGCGGCCTTCGCCCTCCACCCGAACAGTCCCGCCGCCGCCGCCACGGCGATGCACGGTAGCGCCGGAATGACGTAGCGCACCTGCACGTAGAAGGCGGCGTGGATCAGCATGAAGAGAAACGGCATCGACAGGAGCCACACCGTCCCCGCGTCATACGGCGTCTTCTTCCTCACCACGCGCACCAACCCAACGAAGAACAGGACGTAGATCAGCACCTGGTCCGCGTAGTGCGGGTTCCAGAACTTGAACAGCCGCGCGAGCACGCGCCACGCGGTCGTGCCGGGGTGCGCCTTGATGTAGTCGAGCGACGCCTTCATGTACACGTCGCTCTCGTAGCGGGGCGCTTGCGGCATGATCTCGGGCGGCGGCGAACGATAGCCGAGCGTCGCGTACTCGTTGTGCCCGACGAAGAAGTTCAACCCGCCGTTGGTGGTCGCGAAGATCCACTCGCCGTAACAGCGATGGTTGCGCGCCGTCCACGGCCCCAGCACGACCACCACGCCGAGCGCGAGCGCGGGGAGCGCCCGCACGACGTAGCGCACCCGTCCCTTGAGGTAGAAGCACGCGACCAGAAGGAAGAGCATCGCGAAGCCGCGCGCGGTCGTGAGAGTCGCGAGCCCGAGCGCGATGCCGGAGACGAAGAGCTGGACGTGATCGAGGGCGGTCGGTGTCGCGGGCAGACGCCACCGTTCGCCGGCTCGCGCGCGCAGGCGGAAGAACACCAGGAAGCCGCTCGCGAACAACAAGAGCGCGAGCGGCACTTCGTACTGTAAATAGGTCGTGAAGCGGAAGATGAGGCTCGAGAGCGCGTACAGGCATACGGCCGCGATCGCTGCGGCGTCGCCCGCCACTTCGCGCGCGACCATATAGATGAGCGCGCACGTCGCCAGCACGAAGGCGATGAGGAGGTACCGGATCGCGATCGGCTCGCGGCCGGTCGCGCGATAGAGGAGCGCGATCGACGTCACCCACGTCGGCGACCAGTACGCGTGCCAGAAATTGTCGCAGTCGAGAATGCTCGTGCTCACCGCCGCGCGGTACCCCCACTCTTCGTAGGTGTGCCCGTCGGGGCCCATGTCGGCGATGGGCGTCGAGCGCGCGTGCAGAACGAGCACGACGCCGATGAGCGCGAACACGAACGGTGCGACGACGCGACGCCGCCGCTCGAGGAACGCGCGGAGTGGTTCGATTCGCGGTCGGTACATCCTGGGATCGCCGTCTTCCTGGCTACGACGCACTCGCTCGCGGTGGAGCGGTGGCGAATCGGAAGAATGACACAACGGGCGATTAGGACGCAACGTGCGACGCGAACATTGGAAAGACGTGGAATTGACGACCGCGCTCGCCACGGCGTATCATCAGGCGCTCGCAGGGGTGCCTACATGCGACTCGCTTCCGCCATAGCACCCGTCGTCTTTTCGGCGCTCGTAATTCCGTCTTCGGGGATGACCGAGCCCGCCGTCCCCGACTCGCTCTACAGCGCCCACCACCCGCGGCTGCTCTTCTCCGCGTCCGATCGTCTGCGTCTCGCGGACGCCATCAAGGACGGAGGCCCCGACGACGACGCCTACGACGCCACGCGCGACTACGTGTACAACGGGTGCCTCCCGGTCTCGCCGGCGTCACTGATGGGCGCCTACTACGGGTTGGAGGCGGTACCGTCGTTGGGCTTGGTCGCGCACCTCGCGACGCCCGCGGACCCGGCCGTCATGGCCAAGGGGAAACTCGTCACCCTCTTCATCGCCGACACCTACGAACCCGACTACGACGAAGCCGGTTCCGGGATGCGGTTGCGATCGCTGGCGCTCGGCTACGATCTCTTCTTCGGTACCGCCAGCGAGGCCGAGCGCGCGAACGTGCGCGACGAGATCGTGCGCTACATCGACAGGATGATCGCAAGCCCGCAGTACCAAGCGTTCGAATACCGGCCGTACCTTGGCAATCACAGCGCCATGTTCGGCGCCGCGCTGGGGCTCGCGGCTATCGGCCTCGACGGCGAAGCGGATGCCGTGCTCCTCGCGCAAGCGATGGCGATGGCGGACCGCATTGTCGCCAATCTGCTGCAGTATCAGTTCGACCCGGGTGGTGCTTACAACGAGGGCGGGCTGTACGCGACGTGGACGCTGCGGCAACTCGTGTACTACTTCGACGCCCGCTTGCGTTTCGACGGGTACGACTACTCCGCGAACGCAACCGTGCGTGCGGTGGAGCAGTGGCTGCCCTACGAGTTGCTGCCCGAGGGCGGCGGCCGCTCTTTCAACCTCAACGACTCGCCCTACATCACGACGCCGTTCGCGCGCAATCCGACGTATTTCGACTGGGCCATGAGCCGCTGGAACGGCGGGTTGTCGGCGTGGATGTGGGAGCACACGGCGGGGCGCTACGGCCTCGAATTGGGCATGGCCACCGACAAGACGGCCACGGTCTTGTGGCACCGAGACACCCCGCCGCTGCAGCCGGACACGGTTCTGCCCCTCCACCGCGTATGGTTGCAGCGCGGCCTGTACCACGTGCGCACCGGGTGGCAAACCGGCGCGAGCAGCGTCGACGACGTCGCTTTCAGTTTCTACTCGGGGAAGTTCCAGGGCGGGCACGCGCAGGAAGACCAGAACCAGTTCTCGCTCGTCGCGTACGGAGTGCCATTCGTCGTGGACCACGGATCCGGCGGGGTCGGCAAGCAGAGCGAAGCGCACAATCTCGTGTTCGTCGACGGCGCGGGGCAGCACAACGCGGGCGGGTCGATCGGGACGGACGGCCGCATCGCGCAGTACCTGCTCGGCGGTGCCGCGGACTACGTGGTGGGCGACGCGACCGCGGCCTACGGCACCTACAGCGAGTTCAACGCCCCCGACGTCCCGTTCCCCGGCACCGACTGGTCGTGGGGATACGCGGGCGCGAACCCCGTCCGCTTCGCATTCCGGCGCATTCTCGCGGTGCACGGCGACGACCTGCCGCCCTACTTCGTCGTCATGGACGACGTCGACAAGGACGGGTTGCCGCACGCCTACGAGTGGCGCTTGCACACGCGCGCGGGGAACCAGGTGGAGACGACGGGGCAGCCGTGGCGCGTGAGCGGAGCCGGCGCGGTCATGGACGTCTACGCCTTGCAGCCGCCGCTCGACTCGCTGTCGGTGACGGTGAGCCCGTTCGACAATCTCAACTCGGACCCCAACTCGACGCTCTTGCGCGTCGCGTGCACCGACGTCGAAGCACACTTCTCGTTCCTTCTCTTGCCGCGCAAGAGCGCGATGCCCGCGCCCACCGTGTCGCAGGCCGCGTACGCGTGGGGCGCGACCTGTTCGGTCGATTGGGGCGACGGGCGCATCGACTGGGTATTGTGCAACGACTCCCCCGGCATCGCTTCGAACGGTGTGATCGCGACCGATGCTCGCGTCGCGTGGGTGCGCGTGGTGGACGGCGACGTGCGCGCCTATTTGGCGGCCGAGGCGACCGCCCTCACTTTCGACGGCGTCGACTACGTCGCCATCAACGACGGACCCGCGACGTGCGAGATGTCGGGGTCGACTATCCGCCTCGACCGCGCCCCGACCGACTTTCGCTTCTACGACGTGGGCATCGCGACCCTGTACCAGCGCGACCAGCCGATCGGCTTCGTGGTCGACGGCGGATTTCTGGTCCCGCCCGCGGCCACCGCGATCGACGACGCGCCGAGGCCGCCCGGGTGGGAGATCTCGGCGCATCCCAACCCGTTCAACCCGTCGACCACGGTTCGCATCGAGGGGTTGACGGGCGAGCGCCTTTCGCTCGTCGTCTACGACGTAGCGGGTCGCGTCGTGCGCACGCTGTGGCGAGGACGAACGCGGCAAGGGGAGTCGTCGTGGCAATGGGACGGGCGCGACGACGGGAATCGGCCCGTCGCGAGCGGGACGTACTTCCTGCGCGCGTCCACCGCGAGCGGTTCGCGCGCGTTGAAGGTCACGCTGTTGAAGTGAGCGGCGCGGGGACTAATTGGGCGGCGTGAACACGAACGGCGCCCGGAAGCTGGTGACGCCGTTCGGGATGGCGGGGAAGCGCCAGCCGCGAATCTGCGAGAGCGCGCAATCGGCGACGCTGCGCGAGCCGAGCGTGTTCTCGACGATGACGGCGTCGCTTACTTCGCCGCTCGCGAGCACGGTGATGGCGACCACGAGCTTGCCGCGCAGCCCGGGGTTCTTCTTGAGCTCGTTGTCGTAGCAGAACTGGATGCCGGGCGCATAGCGTCGCACCACATTGAGAAGCGATTCGTTGCTGCGGTAGCCACCCGCGCCACCGCTGCCGGGCCCGACGCCGTCGCCGACGCCGGTGCCTTGACCGCCGCCCACGCCGCCGCCCGAGCCGCTGCCGCGACCCGGTCCGGTCCCGGTGCCGTAGCCGCTCCCGTTGCCGCCGCCGAAACCGCCGCCGCTTCCGCCGAGTCCGGTGCCGTCGGGCGTTCCGTACGCGCCGCCGTTACCGCCGCCACCGCCGCCGACCGTGAGGTCGGTGATGGTCGCGATGCTGATGCCTTCGCTCGCGATCGCTGAGCCCGACACGTCCGCGGACGAAATGCCGCCGACGCCGCCCACCGATCCGAGTTGTTCGCTGGTGCGACCGGTGGTGCGAACGCCGCGCTGGCGACGCGCGCGCGCGTTGCTCGACGCCGCGCTCGTCGCGACGGCCGCGCTCGACGTCGACTTGGTCGACGCGGGCAGCGCCTGCGAGATGTTTTCGAGCACGCGGTCGAGCGAACCCGACACCTGCGCGACGTTCTGCGCAACTTCCTGCGTGGCGCGCGCGCGACCGGCGCCGCCGCGATCCGGCGTCACCTGGGGTTCGTTGCCCAAGCGGCGCACTTGCGCGGGCTGGGGCTTGGGGCCCGGCGGCGCCTTCGCGATTTCGGCCGGGCCGCCTTCGGGCGTGCCCTGCTTGGGCGTGCCGCCGCCGCCACCGCCGCCGCCCGGTTTCTCGGTCGGTTTTCCGGGCGGGAGCGCCTTGGGCTTGTCGACGATGAGGCGCGCGATGCGCTCGGGCACCGTCTTCACCGTGACCGGCTCGGGCGGCAACACCGGCGTCACCAACACGATGAGGATGAGCAATACGCCGAGAATGCTCGACCCGATGAACGAGTTCTTGAGGGCCGGTTCCATCCGGCCGAAGGTCGGCAGACGATACTGCTGCGCGGTGGCGCTCATCTTATGACTTCTCCAGTACCGCGAGCGAGATGCGCTCGAAGCCGCTGTGGCTGCACGTGTACATCACGCGCTGCAGAATCGCGAAGTCGATGTCCTGGTCGCCTTGGATGGCGATGCGCCCCTCGAACTCCTCTTCGTCGCCGCGCAGCTTGGCGATCTCGATGCTCTTTTCGCGCGTCTCGTCGAGGCGGTGCGCCAGCGACGTGATGAGGAGCGCGTTCGACTTGGTCGCCTGCGACACCGACGCCACCACTTCGCCGTCCATCATGACGACGTCGTCGAAGATGGCGATGGCGACCGACGTACGCGGCGAGTTGTTGCTGGTCGACTCCGGCAGCGTGACGCCGGGCACGGGGTTGATGACCTCGCCCTCCAGCACGACGCTCTTGAGCACGAACAGGAGCAGACAGGTCAAGATGTCCATCAGCGACGTCATCGGGATGGGCGCCTGCGTGCTGCCGCCGTTGACGCGTTTGGTTCGATGTCGAGCCATGGTGCGTTACCTCGTCTCGTTTACTGGTCGCCCAGGAGCGACACCGACGGCAGCCCCGCTTCGCGCGACACATCCATTACGTCGATGATGTCTTTGTAGCGCGTGTGCGGCTGCGAGATGATCATGATCTCCTGGTTCTCCGGGAACTGCGCCACCACGTCGGCCAGCGCACCCGCGAGTTGGACGCGAGCGTCGTCGTTCTTGCGCGCGATGACGCGCTTGGCCACCTTCTGCCCCTCGACCACGAAGTAGTCGTCCTTGATGGTGACGGCGAGCGCGAGGCTCGGCTTGTCCTGCGCCGGCGCCGGCGCGTCCGCGCTGGGCGGAGCGTCGAGGTCGATCGTCGTCACCTTCACGAACACGGCCGACAAGAGCAGCATGGGGAGCAGCGCCACCAGCACGTTCATGAGCGGCATCAATTCCAAGTAGCCGTCCACCACGTGGCGGCTGCCTCTGTGTTTGCGCGCGGGCATGGTCGGGCCCTCGTCTCTCCGCGGCTACGCCGCGCGGTCGCGCGCCACCGGGCGACGGCTCAAGGCGTCGATCAGGCGCACGCTCACGTAGTCGACGTTTTCGACCACGCGTTCCACCTTGCTCACCAAGTAGCTGTGGAGGAGCAGCGTCGGAATGGCGACCAACAGACCGAAGGCGGTGCAGTTGAGCGCTTCGGAAATACCGGCGGCCAAGAACGCCGAGCGCTGCGCGGGGTCGGCGGCGTCGACGGCCGAGAACGCGGTGATGAGACCGAAGATGGTGCCCATCAGTCCGAGCAGCGTCGACACGTTGGCCAGCATGGCCATGTGCGGTAGCCGGCGCGAGAGCGCGGGCAGCACGATGGTGGCGGCACCGTCGGCGGTGCTCTGGAGCTTTTCCTCCGACACGTCGCCGCGCGTCAGGATGGCGTGCGCCACCGTCGACACGGGGCCCTTCACGCGGCGCGAGAGGTCGGCCGCACCCTGCACGTCGCCCTTGTTGATGGCGCGCAGCATGTCGTTGGTCAGCTTTTCACAGTTGACCGACGCCGCGCGCGCGATGACCCAGAAGCGCTCGGCGGCGAAGGCCAAGATCACGACTCCGACGGCGAGGATGAAGTACATGTACGTACCCCCCGCCTTGAAGAACCCCGCAATGATCGAGAACGGATTCATTTCTCACTCCTCCTTGAGAGACTCGGGACCAGACTTGCCTGCCACGCACACCCGATTTGGCGCCGTGAGGGCGCGCGCCACGTCGAGTGTCCCCATGCGAAAATTCTTACCCATGCCGTCGCGGTAACGACGGTTGTCGCGCGACGAAATAAAGAGCACCTGCGGCACCGCGATTTCGCCCTCGATGTTGATGGCGTCGATGGTGCGGACGGACGGCGCGGCCGACTTCGCCTTGCCAGCCGGCTTCTTGAGCGCCGTCGAATCGGCGACGGCGGCCTTCCGAGCCGGTGGGGCCGCGGGAGCCGCGGCGACCAGTCCGGCGACGAACAGCGTCGCGAGTATGCACGCACGAATCGTCATCGCGTCCTCATGGCTGCTTGGGCGCGTTACCCGACGCGCTCACCTTGGTGCCGAAGCGCGCCGCCAGGTCGTCGGGGTCGTCGCTCGCGATCTTCTTGTAGCGCGCGAACCACTCGCGCCCCGCGGCTTCGTCGAAGAAGTAGAACGCCTCGACGATCGCCATGTTGTAGAGCGCGCCCGGCAACTTGTCGTCGATCGAAAGCGCGTTCTTGAAGTGCTCGCGCGCTTCCAGCGGACGCCCCGCGTGCAAGAGCGCGATGCCGTAGTTGTTGTGATTGACCGCGCTGCCGTCGTCGGCGTCGAGCGCGGCCTTGGCCGACGAGAGCGCCGACTTGGGGTCCTGCCCGCGCAGCGCGACGTACGTGCGCGCCTCGCACGCGGGCTCCGATTCTTTCGCGCACTGCGCGAGCACCGTCTGCGCGCGCTCGACGTCGCCGACCGCGTCCAGCTGGAGCGCGAGTGCCACGCGAATCTCGTCGGGTGCCTGCGGGTTGCGCGCCACGAACCCGTCCAGCAAGTCGACGCCCTGCTGATACATGCCGGCGTCGTAGTAGAGCTTCGACAAGAGCGACGCCGCGGGCGCGTAGGCCGGGTCGACCCCGAGCGCGCCGCTCAAGTACGTCATCGCGAGCGCCGTCGAATCCGCCGCCGCGTACAACTCGCCCATGCGGTACGACCAGTACGGTTCGTTGGGCGCGAGCGCGAGCTTCTGCCGCGTCGCCGTCAGCTGGTCGACCGCCTCTGCGGGCTTGATCGGCTTGGGTTCGCTGCCGCTCTTGTCCATTCCGGGGATGAACCCCAGCGAGCCGCACCCCGCGGTTGCGGCGAGCAGGACCCCGGAAAGGACCCAAGCGGCGGCACGCGGCGCGGTCCGCGCCGGGCGTGCAAAGTCGTGCAGCAGGTTCGTCATGAACGGTGCAGTTGTTCCCAGTTGTTCCTGCTTGGCGTCGACGAATGTCGACCCATTCCCATTACGCAAGCCCCGTTCCCGCCGTCGCGTGCGCGCGTTCATTTCGACCCCGTCTCCACCGGCGGCTTGGCCGCCACCAAGGGGTGGTCGACCGACGGCTGGAAGAGGAACTTCTGCGCCAGGCGCGGCCACAGCGCGTCGCGCGTGCGCGCGACCCAGCCGCCCGGGTCGTCCTTCTCGGTGCGCGTCTGCGTCAGCAAGTCCGACCATACGTCTTCGCCGCGGTCGTAGAACTCCCAGCTCTGCTGGTTGATGACGTCGTCGTACGCGAGCAGGTCGTCGCCCGTGAGATCCTTGGGGCGCTCGCTCTTCGCGAGCGCGTCGCCGAACTCGATCAGCGACTGCCCGACGCGGTACGCCGACGCGCGCGTGTACTCCGCGATGCCGTGCGCCGAGCACTTGTTGTAGAGCTCGAGCGTCGACTCGAGCTTGGCCTTCTTCTTCTCGAGCGACTTCGGGAGCGGCTGGGTGAGCTTCATGGCCGCGTACTCCGCGTGCGCTTCCTCGGCGGTGAGGTAGTCGACTTGCGCCATGATCGACGGCGACGCCATCTCGGGGTGCTGTTTGGCGAGCGCGAGGTACGCCGCGAGGTCGCTCGACGGCGCCGGCGCGGGCGCGCCCTTCTTCTTGGGGGCCGCGGTCGCGAGCAACGACGAGAGCTTCGAGGTGCCGCCGGCGACGCCCGCGAGCTCCTTCTCCGCGCGCACCGAACGGATCTGCATGACCGTCTCGGTCTCGCCGGGGAAGCGCTCGAGGAACAGCGTGCGCATTTTCTCGGCGCCGGCTTCGTCCTTGGACGCGGCCAACAACTCGGACGCCTTGAGCAGCGCTTCGGGCGCGTCGTCGTCCTTGGGATACAGGCGCGAGAAGCGCTCGTAGGCGTCGGCCGCACTCTTCGCGTTGCCCGACTTCTCGTACGCGAGCGCGATCTGCACGGTGGCGTCGCGCGCGTACTCGCTCTTCGGAAACGCCGCGAGTAGTTGCTCCCACGACGCGGCGGCGTCGACGTAGCTCTTGTTGGCCGCGTACCCGAGCCCGGCGCGGTACAACGCGAGGTCGGCGTACTGGAAGCTCGGCCAGTCGCGCGCCACGCGCGCGAAGAGCGGCGCGGCGTCGCCGTCGCCTTTGTCCTTCGCGACCGCTTCGGCGTGCTTGAAGTAGCACACCGGGATCGCCTTCGCGACCGCGGCCGCCAGCGTGTCCTGCTTCGCGGTGCGCGCGAGCGCGAGCGCCTTCTCGTAGGCGGCGCCGGCCTGGTCGTACTCGGCGCGCTGGTAGCGCGCGTCGCCCGCCATGCGCACCGCGCGCGGCGCGCGCTTGTCGGCGGGGAAGCGGTCGCCGAAC
>CAZLLI010000074.1:0-13531 GCA_964560355.1 uncultured bacterium
CACGAGGGTCACGATCACGGCCGCGGCTTCGAAGTAGACCGCGACCACGCCGCCGTCGCGAAACGATTCTGGAAACACGCCCGGCGCGAGCGCCGCGACCACGCTGTACGCGAACGCGACGCCGACGCCGAGCCCGATCAACGTGAACATGTTGAGGCTGCGGTTGCGCACCGACGCCACCGCGCGCCGGTAGAACGGGAGCGCCCCCCACGTGCACACCGGCGTCGCGAGCACGAGCTCGATGAGCGTGCGCGTGCGCGCCGACACGAGGTGCACGCCCGCCATGTGACTCATGGCGAGGAGCACGATCGGAATCGAGAACGCGACCGAGATCCAGAAGCGCCGCGTCATGTCGACGAGCTCGGGGTTCTCTTGCGCCTCCGCGACCGGGACTTCGGGCTCGAGCGCCATGCCGCACTTCGGACACGTGCCGGGTCCGATTCTCCGCACCTCGGGATGCATCGGGCACACGTACACGCGGTCGTCTCCCGGCTTCGCGTCCGCGCGCGGCGCGTGGTCGTGATCGTGACAGCATTCGCTCATGGCTACAGCTTCAACTCCCTTCGCTTCCACACCAGAAAGATGGCCGGGTACACCAACAACTCCATCGCGAAGCTCGTGAACAGGCCGCCCACCATCGGCGCGGCGACGCGCTTCATCATGTCGGCGCCGGTGCCGACGCTCCACATGATGGGCATCAAGCCCATCGACGCCGCCATCACCGTCATCATCTTGGGCCGGATGCGTTTCACGGCGCCGTGCACGATGGCTTCGTGGAGTTGAGGAATGCTGGCGAGCTTACCCGCCTTCTTGTACTCATCGTAGCTCAATTCGAGGAACAGCAGCATGAACACGCCGGTCTCGGCGTCGAGGCCCGCGAGCGCGATCATTCCCACCCACACCGCGATCGACACGTTGTAACCGAGGAGATAGAGGAACCACACCGCGCCCACCAAACTGAACGGCACCGCCAGCATCACGATCATCGCGCGCACCGGCGACTTGGTGTTGGCGTAGAGGAGCAGGAAGATCAGCAGAATCGTAATCGGGATGACGAGCTTCAGACGCTCACGCACGCGCAGCATGTTTTCGTACTGCCCGCTCCACACTAGCGAGTAGCCGGTGGGCATGGTGAGGCGGCTCGCGACGGCGCGCTTGGCGTCTTCGACGTAGCCGCCGATGTCACGGCCGGTGATGTCGACGTAGACGTACGCGGCCAGCATGCCGTTTTCGTCGCGAATCATCGCGGGGCCGTTGACGAGCTCGATGTCGGCGAGTTCGCTGATGGGCACTTGGATGGGCGCGGGCGACGCGCTCGTCGTCGTTTGCGCTCCCATCTCCGTGCCGCCCGACGCGCGCGGCATCCCGCCCACGCGCGCAGTGACGAGCACGCGCCGCAATTGGTCGAGGTCGGTGCGCAGGTCGCGCGGGTAGCGCAGATTGACCGAGTAGCGCTCGCGTCCTTCGATCGTAGTCGTGATGTTCTCGCCGCCGACCGCGCTCATGATGACCGCCTGCAGGTCGTCGATGGTGAGTCCGTAGCGCGCGAGCTCGGTGCGCTTGGGTACGAAGTCGACGAAGTAGCCGCCGCCCGCGCGCTCGGCGTACACGCTGCGCGTCCCCGGCACCTCGCGCACGATGGCTTCGATCTCTTCGCCCAGGCGCTGGATCTCGTCCAAGTTGGCGCCGAAGATCTTGATGCCGATGGGCGTGCGCACGCCCGTCGACAACATGTCGATGCGGCCCTTGATCGGCATCGTCCACGCGTTGACGTTGCCGGGAATCTGCAGCGCGCGATCCATTTCGTTGACGAGCTCGTCCCACGAGATGTGCTCGGGCCAGACGTGGCCGAGCACGCTGCGCAACGGCTTCGGCCACCCGCTGAAGAAGCGCTCCTTGGTGCGCCACTCGTCTTTCGGTTTGAGCACGACGGTGGTCTCCATCATGGAGAAGGGCGCGGGGTCGGTCGACGTGTCGGCGCGGCCGGCCTTTCCCCACACGCGCTCGACTTCGGGGAACGTGCGCAGGATGCGGTCCTCGGTTTGCATGAGGCGCTGCGCTTCGGTGACGGAAAGGCCCGGCAGCGTGGTCGGCATATAAAGGATGACGCCTTCGTTCAAGGGCGGCATGAATTCCTGGCCGAGGCGCAGGTACACCGGCACCGTGGTGGCGACGATGAGCACCGACGCCGCGATCACCTTCTTGGGGTGGCGCAGCACCCAGCGGCACGGCGGTTCGTACAAGCGAAACAGCACGCGGCTCACCGGGTGCTTCTCCTCCGGGTAGTACTTCCCGACCAGGAGCGACGTCAGCATGCTCCCGAGCCAGCGCGGGCGCGCGCGAATCGCGTCCATGTGCACGAACATCATGCGCACCGCGGGGTCGAGCGTCACCGCGAGCAGTGCCGCCAGCGCGATGGCGAGCGTCTTCGTGTAGGCGAGCGGTTTGAAGAGCCGGCCTTCCTGGTCGACCAGCGTGAACACGGGTAGGAACGACACCGCGATCACGAGCAGCGAGAAGAACACCGATGGCGCCACTTCCTGGATCGCAGTGAGCAGCGTGCGGTGATAATCGCCCTGGCGCCCGCCTTCCTGCCACAGCTCGAGCTTCTTGTACGCGTTCTCGACCTGCACGATGGCGCCGTCGACCAGCACGCCGATCGAGATGGCGATGCCCGCGATCGACATGATGTTCGACGTCACGCCCATGTGGTACATGGGGATGAACGAGAGCGCGACCGTCACCGGAATCGTAATGATGGGCACGAACGCGGACGGCCCGTGGAACAGGAACAGCACGATGACGAGGCTGACGATGATCATCTCGACGATCAGCTCGTGCTTGAGATTCGAGATCGACTCTTCGATCAGGTGCGAGCGATCGTAGGTCGACACGATCGAGACGCCGGACGGGAGCGACGGCTTCAATTCCTCGAGCTTGTGCTTCACGCGTTCGATGACGTGGAGCGCGTTTTCGCCGTGGCGCATGACGACGATGCCGCCCACCGCGTCGCCTTCGCCGTCCAAGTCGGCGACGCCGCGGCGCAATTGCGGTCCCAGCGCGATGGTGGCGACGTCGCGCAGGAGCACCGGCGTTCCTTCCGGGCTCGACTTCACCACCACGTCTTCGAGCGCCGCGGTGTCCTGGATGTAGCCGCGCGCGCGCACCATGAATTCCTTGCCGCCCCATTCGATCAAGCGCCCGCCGGCTTCGTTGTTGGAGCGACGAATCGCTTCGATGATCTCCAGCATGCCGAGCCCGTAGCTCTGCAGGCGATTGGGATCGATGGTGACTTGGTACTGCTTCTGGAAGCCGCCGATGCCGGCGACTTCCGCCACGCCGGGCACCGACTGCAGCGCGTAGCGAAGATTCCAATCCTGGAAGCTGCGCAAGTCGGCGAGGCTGTGCGTCCCCGAGCTGTCGACGAGCGCGTACTGGTAGACCCACCCGACGCCGGTCGCGTCGGGGCCGAGCGACGGCGCGACGCCGGGCGGGAGGGACCCCGTAATCTTCTGCAGGTATTCGACCACGCGGCTGCGCGCCCAATAGATGTCGGTGCCGTCTTGGAAGATGACGTACACGTAACTAAAACCGAAGTCGCTGAAGCCGCGGATCGTCTTCACCTTGGGCGCGCCCAAGAGCGCCGTAATGATCGGATACGTCACTTGGTCTTCGACGATGTCGGGGCTGCGATCCCACTTCGTGTAGACGATGACCTGGGTGTCGGAGAGATCGGGGATGGCGTCGAGGCGGATGTTGCGCATCGTGTAGATCGCGTACACGAGCGCCACCGCCGTCAGCATGATCACGAGCACGCGGTTGGACGCGGCGAACGCGATCCACCGGTTGATCAACGAGTCATTGCGCGGTGAAGGAGTATTCACGGCGAACCCGCTACTGTTGGTGGCCCTGGTGTTCGCCGGCCTGGGTGTCGCCGGTCATCGCTTCCAGCGCGGCCTTGAGGCTCGACTCGCTGTCGACGAGGAAGTTCGCGGACACGACGATGCGGTCGCCTTCGCGCAGGCCGTCGAGCAATTCGTACCAACCTTCGCCCTGCGCGCCGACTTTGATCTCGGTCGGGATCAGGTGGCCGTCGCCGGTATCGCGGAACGCGTACGTGTTGCGGCCGCTGAACATCACCGCTTCGGCGGGAATCGCGAGGCGTTCGCCGAGCGAGTAATACAGCGACGCGTCGCCGTACATGCCGGGGCGCAGCAGCAATTCGGGGTTGGGAATCTCGAGGCGCGCTTGCAGTGTGCGCGTTTCCGGATCGATGGTGGGTGTCACGAAGATCACCTTCCCGCGAAACGATTTGTCGGGCCAGTACGGGAACGACATCTCCAGCGGCATGCCGACGTGCACGTACGGAAGGTCGGATTGATAGATGTCGGCGTCGCCCCACACCTGGCTCAAGTCGGCGATGGTCATGAGTACTTCGCCCGCGAGAATCTTGTGCCCGGCGACGATATTGCGCTCGATGATGACGCCGCTGCGGTGCGCGTAGAGCGTCAGGTACTGTTCGACCGTGCGCGTCTTCTCGAGGCGGTCGATTTGCGCGTCGGAGACGTCCCACAATTCGAGGCGGCGTCGCGACGCCATCACGAGCTCGTTGGCGTCCTGGCGCGTGGCGGGTTCGGCGCCTTGCAGCAGCTTGTCGCGCGTGTCGAGCGCGGTCAGGTACTCCTGCTGCGCCGACACCAAGTCGGGGCTGTAGATGGTGAGGAGCGAATCGCCCTTCGTCACTTGCTGGCCCGTCACCGACGCGAACAGTTCGTTGACCCATCCGTCGACCTTCACCGTCACGTGATGGAGGCGCGTCTCGTCGGCGACGATGCGCGCCGAGGTGCGCACTTCGCGCGACAGCTTGCGCTTCTCGACCGTCCCGAGCGCGAGACCCATCGTTTGCCGCGACTGCGGCGTGATGGATACCGCGGTGCGCTTGGGAACGGTGGAGGTGTGAGCCGCGTGCGTGGTGTCCGCGTGCGCGCCGTCGTCCATCGGCACCAGCTTCATCCCGCAGATGGGGCAGTCGCCCGGTTGATCCGAGATGATGGTGGGGTGCATCGGGCAGTGGTACTTGACCGCGTGCTCCGCGTGCTGTTTTTCGCCGCCGCACCCCGCGACCAACACGGCCGCGCCGGCGCCGAGCACCAGAACGATTGCGAGGATCCAGATTCGAGTCTTCACGTTTGCGCTCCGTTACTTTTCGCCGGCGGCGACGCCGATCGCGCGCTCGAGCGCGGCGAGCTGCGTCCCCAGCTCGGCGATCACCATCGCGTATTCCTTGCGCGTTTCGAGCAGCATACGCTCGCTGTCGAGGTAGTCGAGGAAGTCGACGCGGCCGGTTCGATACCCCGCCTCCGACGACGCGAAGGTCGCCTCGGCCTGCGGCAAGAGCGCGGTGCGGAAGCGATTCTCGCGGTCGCGCCCCGCGCGAGCGCGTGCAACCGTTTCTTCCACCTCGCGCGTGGTGCGCAGGGTCTCCGCGCGCAGCCGCTGCTCCGCGCTCTCGCGCATCGCTTCCGCTTCGCGCACCATCGCGCGCCGCTTGCCGATCCAAATCGGGAGATTGATCCCCGCCATCAGCTCCCACATCCCGTCCTGACTGAGCCCGTATTCGTAGTCGAAGCCGATCATGAAGTCGGGGATGTACTCGCGCTTGGCGAGGCGGCGTGACGCTTCCGCCATCGCGATCTCGTCGCGCGCGCTCGCGACTTCGGGCCGGCGCGCGTGCGCCGAGTCGACCAGCGCGACGCGGTCGATCACCGACACGTCCGGCATGCTCCACACCGGCGCGGGGAGCGGCAGCGACGCGTCGCGCGCGATCAATTCGTTCAGGCGCGCGCGCGAGGTCGCGAGGTCGCGCTCGTTGACGGTGGTCTCGTCGGCGACGCGCGAGAGCGCGAGCTCGATCTTCAAGATTTCCTGCTGCTCCGACGTCCCCGACGAGTAGCGCACCTGCGCGACGTCGCGCATGCGGCGCAAGAGTTCGCTCTCGCTCTCGAGCACGCGCGCCTTCTCGGTCAGTCCGACGTATTCGTAAAACGCGGTCTTCACCTCGAACTCGACGTCGAGCGCCATCGCGTCGGCGTCGCGGCTTTGCATGTCGGCTTGGCGCGCGCTCACGTCGCCGCGCAGCCCGCGCTTTCCGGGAAACGGAATCGGCTGCGAAAAGATGAGTTCTTGCCGGCCTTGGATGATGTCGGGTGAGACGTAGTAGCCGTAGGTGAGAAACGGGTCCGGGAAGCCCTTGGCGACGCCGACGCGCTCGCGCGCCGCGCGCGCGCGCGCCACCGCGGAGGCGACGAACGGGTTGTTGGCGCGCGCGAGCACGAGATATTCGTCGAGCGTGGTCGGCGCGGGGGTCGACGCGGTCTGCGCGCCGGCGTCGACGGCGAGCGCTGCGATCGAGATTGCGAGCAAGAAAATCAGGTGCCTCATAGTATCCTGGGGGCGGTTGAACGGTTTGCCCGCCTCCCCAAACGCAATCCCGGTGCCGCCCGCGGCCCGATCTATGCATCGATGTAAGACGTTACTTAATAGCCTGTTACGTCGCCGGTCGTTTCCCGACCTTCCGGGGATGAGAAACAAACTGGAGAATATTGTCCAACATTGTGCAGTTTTCTCCAGCGAACGCGCGGGCGACGAATCCGGCAAGTTCTCCGCGCCGTGCGCGCGCGACGCGCGACGCAGCGGCCGATTGAACCGGGCCGAACTCTTCGGGTATATTGACGACAAGCACTCGGCCGCACACGAGGGGTTTCCACATGAATAGACAGAGACGATTCGCCGTCGGGATCGCGGTGATTCTGGCCGCACTCGGTTACTTCGCCTTCGTCGGCTATCGCGAGGGCAAGGCTTACTACAAGACCATCGATGAAGTCGCCGCCATGGGCGATGACGCGATGGGGCAGCGCCTGCGCGTCGCCGGGTTGGTCAAACCCGGAACCATCGAGCGCCAAGGCAAAGACCTCACCTTCACGCTCACGCAACTGAACGAAGGCGTCGCGAGCGACCTCGTGGTGGCCTACACCGGCACCCAGGCGGTGCCCGACACGTTCAAGGACAACGCCGAAGCCGTCGTCGAAGGACACCGTCAAGCCGACGGCACCTTCGCGGCGGATCACATTCAAGCGAAGTGTGCCTCCAAGTACGAAGCGAAGTACGGCGCGAACGCGCAGCACCCGAGCCAGATCCCGATGGGCGGGGCGGCCGACTCGGCGTCGGGCGGTTCGTACTAAATGCCCGAATTCGGAAGTTTCGCAGTCGTCCTCGCGCTGACCTTCTGCGTCTACGCGCTGTTCGCGTTGTTCTACGGCGCGAAGACCGGTCGCCGCGATTTGGTGAAGAGCGGCGAACACGCGGTCTACGTCGTGTTCGGTTTCGTCACCCTCGCCGTCGCCGCGCTCGAAGTCCTCTTGATGCGCAGCGACTTCTCGATCGAATACGTCGCGGGCTATTCCAACCGCGACCTCCCCGTCTTCTATAAGCTCGCCTCGTTGTGGGGCGGCCAGAAGGGTTCTCTGCTCTTCTGGTCCTGGATTCTCACCATGTACACGGCGCTGGTGGCGCTGCGCAACCGCCGCTACGCGGGCAAGCTGATCCCCTACACCCTCGGCGTCCTGTGCGTCACGGCGACGTTCTTCCTCGTCATGAACACGTTCGCGGCGAATCCGTTCGAGCGCTTGATCGTGGATCACGGCGACGGCGTCCAGCGCGCGTTCACGCCGCAAGACGGCAAGGGGTTGAACCCGCTCCTGCAGCACCCGGCGATGGTGATCCACCCGCCCATGCTGTACCTGGGCTACGTCGGCTTCGTGGTGCCGTTCGCGTTTTGCTTGGGTGCGCTGCTCACGCGCGAACTGGGCTCGGGCTGGATCCGGCTCGCGCGACGCTGGACGCTGTTCGCGTGGCTGTTCCTCGGCACCGGCATCTTGCTCGGCGGGCGCTGGGCCTACGTCGAACTGGGATGGGGCGGCTACTGGGCTTGGGACCCGGTCGAAAACGCGTCCTTGATGCCGTGGCTCACCGGCACCGCATTCCTGCACTCCGTCATCGTGCAGGAGCGCAAGAACATGCTCAAGGTGTGGAACGTGGTGCTCATCATCGCCACGTATCTGCTCGCCATCTTCGGCACCTTCCTCACGCGCAGCGGCATCGTTTCCAGCGTGCACGCGTTCGCGCAGTCGTCGATCGGGAATTACTTCATCACGTTCCTCATTCTGATGACCGGGTTCTCGATCTACCTCATCGTGACGCGCCTCGACTTCTTGAAGAGCGACAACGAGCTCGACTCGTACGCGTCGCGCGAAGCGAGCTTCCTGTTCAACAACCTGATTCTGCTGGCCGCGTGCTTCGCGGTGTTGTGGGGCACCATCTTCCCCGTCATCTCGGAATTGATCCAGGGCGAACAGGTGACGGTGGGGCCGCCCTTCTTCAACCGCATCAACGTGCCCATCGCGCTCTTCCTCTTGTTCCTGACCGGCGTCGGCCCGCTGCTCGCGTGGCGCAAGACGTCGTTCGAGAGCATGAAGCGCATCTTCCTGTGGCCGACCATCGCCGGCGTCGTCACCGCGCTCGTGAGCGTCGTGCTGGGCACGCGCTCGATTTATCCGATGATCTCGTTCGGTCTGGCCGGCTTCGTCACCACCACGCTGGTGAGCGAGTTTGCGCGCGCGACGCGCGCGCGGCGCCGCAACACCGGCGAGAGCTGGACCGCGGCTCTGCTCGGCATCACCGCCACCAACAAGCGGCGCTACGGCGGCTACATCGTCCACTTCGGCTTCGTGCTCTTGATGATCGGCTTCACCGGCCAGGCCTTCACCACCGAGGGCTGGGGCGAAGCGAACGAGGGCGAGAAGTTCACCATCGGTCACTACGAGTTCGAATGCCTCTCGATCAAGGACGTCAGCGACCCGAATTACGTCGGCATGAGCGCGACCGTCGCCGTGTTCCGTAACGGCAAAAAAGTCGCGACGCTGTCGCCCGAGAAGCGCCACTACACCGCGAGCGATCAAACCACGTCCGAAGTACGCATGCACCACACGCTGACCGAGGACGTCTACGTCGTGTTCGCGAACATGAACGAAGAGACCGGCAAGGCCGTCATGCAGGTGTGGATCAATCCGCTGGTCTCGTGGGTGTGGATCGGCGGCTACGTGCTGGGGATCGGCACGCTGATCACGTTGCTCCCGAATCGCCGCGAGCGCGCGATCGTGCGCCAGAAGCAGATGGTCGAGCGCCTTTTGACCGACTCCGAACGCGCGGTGGCGTCGTGAGAAACGGAAATCGCGCCGGAAACACCATTCGTACTCTCTTACTGCTCTTATCTCTGGTAGCGGCGACGAGCGCGTTCGCGCAGTCGGCCAAGACCACGCTGCGCGACCCCGTGCAGGCGAAGCGCTTCAACGAAATCTCCGACCGCTTGGTGTGCCAGTGCGGCTGCCAAATGACGCTGCGCGTGTGCAACCACCAAAACTGCCCGTCGGCGATTCCGATGCGCCACGAGATCGAGAAGCAGATCGGCGAAGGCAAAGACAACGACGCCATCGTCGCGAGCTTTGTCGAGAAGGACGGCCTCAAGGTGCTGTCGTCGCCGCCGACGGAAGGATTCGATTTGGCCGCGTGGGTGATGCCGGGCTTCGTGCTGTTGTTGGGGTTGTTCGCGGCGTGGTATTTCGCGGCGCGCTGGGCGCACAAGCGCCGGCTCGCGGCCGCGAGCGCCAATCCGGCGCCGGTCGACCCCGCGCTGCGCGGCCGCATCGAAAAAGAACTGAAGGGCTGACATGGAACTGCTCGCCGTTGGAATTCTCTCCGCGCTTTCGCTCGCGTTCGTCGCGTATCCGTTGGTGTCGCACAAGCGCCACCTCTATTACTTGGACGACATGCTGGGCGGCGGCGAACAAAAGAAGCTGGCTTACCTCTACTCGCGTCGCAGCGTCGTGTACGACAACATTCGCGACCTCGACAACGAGTTCCAGATGGGCAAGCTGTCGGCGGCCGACCACCAGCGCTTGCGCGACGGCCTCCTGGCCGAAGCCGCCGACGTGGTGCGCGCCATCGACGAAGCCCACCTGCGCCGCGAGATCGACGACATGATCGAGCGCGACGCACGCGCCCGCCGGAAGGTGCAGTAATGCGCCTGGTACAGCGCGATCGCACGCGCCTCGTGCTCGCGCTTTTCGCGCTCTCGTTCGCGCTCCCCGCGCACGCGTTCACGATTCGCGGCACCGTGGTGAACGGCACCACGGGCGCCAAAGTCGACAACGCCAAGATCGTCGTCGTCAATCCGTCCGAAGGCATGATGGAAGAGGGCGAATTCGAGGCGCGCGGCGGGCGCTTCGAGGTTCCCAACCTCGACCCCAAGGCGCCGATGTACATGCTGCGCATCGACTACGACGGCGTCTCCTACAACAATCCCGTGCAGCCTGCGGGCGGCGACCAGGACGTGACCGTCACCGTGTACGACGCGACGACGTCGTGGGACGGCATCAACGTGTCGGTGCCGCACCTGGCCGCGTCGCGCCAGGGCGACCACCTGCTGATCGAAGAGCTGTTCGAAATATCGAACGAGAGCGCGCCCGCGAAGACCGCCGCCGGCGACAACGGTTATTTCCGCATCTTCATTCCGACCGACGTCGACTCCGTGCTGGCGTGCTTCGCGACGTCGCTCGGCGTCCCCATCGACCGCACGCCGATTCCGACCGGCGACCCCGGCGTGTATCGCGTCGAGTATCCGATTCGCCCCGGTCTTACCCGCATCGGCCTCGCTTACAAGGTGCCGTACGCGTCCGGCCGCTACTCGCTCAAGGCACCCGTGCTGCACGACCTCGGGCACGTGCAGGTGTTCGCGGTCGACACCGACATGAAGATCACGAGCTCGTCGCACGAACTGCAATCCACCGAGCCCGTGCACGGCATGACCGCGTTCCTGATCCACGGCGTCGCCAAGGGTTCGACGCTCGCGCTCGACTTCGAGGGCGGGAGCGGCAACGGGATGGCGAACGTCGACGGCGAAGTCCAGGGCGAAGTGCAGGTCGTTCCCAACCAGGCGCACAACATCGCGCTGCTCGCGATGGTACCGATGCTGCTCGTGCTGCTCGGATTGGTCGGGATGACGCAGCGCAATCCCAATCCCCTCGACGACCCCAAGGTGCTGCGCGCGCACTACGACGCGCTGGTGAAACGCCTCGCACGCCTCGACGACCTCCGCGCCGCCGAAGGCATCTCCGCCGACGCGCACCGCGCGGCGCGCGACGAGATGACCGCGAAACTCTCCGGGCTCGCGATGAAGATGCGCTCGCTCGAGGGGTCGCACGCGAAGTCGCACGGTTCCCACGCGCACGAAGCGCACGCGCGCGCCCACCACGGCGGCACCTCGTCGTAACCAGATGAATTCCACCGCGGCCGCACTCGCGTGCGAGCGACTCACCAAGCGCTACGGTCGCATCGCCGCGCTCAAGTCGGTCGACCTCTCCGTCAATCCCGGCGAATGCGTCGCCGTGTTCGGCCGTAACGGCGCCGGCAAGACCACGCTCCTCAACGTCGCGGGCGCGCTCATTCGCTCGTATGAAGGAGAGGTGCGCATCTTCGGGACGCGCCGCGCCGACGCCGACGCCGAGACGCGCCGCGCCGTCGGCCTCGTGCTGCACGAGATTTGTCTCTACGACGACCTCTCCGCCCTCGACAACCTGCGCTTCTTCGCGCGCCTGTACGGCGTCGCCGACTACGAGTCGCGCGCGCGCGACGTCCTCGCGCGCTTCGACCTCGCCGACCGCGCGCACACCGTGACCCGCACCCTCTCGCGCGGCATGAAGCAACGCCTCGCCATCGCGCGCGCCATCGTGCACCGCCCGCGGTTGTTGCTGATGGACGAGCCCTTCACCGGCCTCGACGAACCCGCCAGCCAGACCTTGGTCGCCGTGCTACGCGACTTCGCGCGCGAAGGCGGCGCCGTCGTGATGAGCACCCACGACGTCGAGCGCGCCTTCGACGTCGCCACCCGCGCAATCATCTTGGAGCGCGGGTCGATCACCCTCGACCGCTCCGTCGCCGACGTCGACCTCTCCGCGTTTCGCCACGCCTACTGGCACGTGCTCTTCACGGGGGCGGCGAGGTCGTGATGCTGCGTACCGCCGGCGTCGTTTTGTGGAAGGATTTGCGCATCGAAGTGCGCACGCGCGACGCGGTGAGCGCGGCGCTGGTGTTCAGCATTCTGGTGCTGGTGATTTTCAACTTCGCGCTCGACGTCAACACGCCGGAGATGCGGCGCTTGTCGGCGGGGTTTTTCTGGGTGGCGTTCGCGTTCGCGGGGACGCTCGCGCTCAATCGGTCGTTCGCGCTGGAGAAGGAGTCGGGCGCGGGGCGCGCGCTGGCGCTGGCGCCGGTCGACCCGGCCGGCGTGTTTTTGGGCAAGTGTGCGGCCAACGCGCTCTTTCTAGTGGCGACGCAGATCGTGGCGCTGCCGCTCTTCGTGATCTTCTTCGACGTGACGGTCGTGCGCGCGTGGGCGCTGGTGGCGTCGTTCGCGCTGGGGTCGTTCGCGTTCTCCGCCAGCGGGACGCTGTTCTCGGCGGTGGCGTCGAACAGCCGCATGCGCGAATTCCTGCTGCCGCTGCTCTTTCTCCCCATCTGCGTGCCGGCGCTGATCGCGGCCGTGCAAACGACGTCGTTCGCGCTCGGCAACACGGAGAGTCCTTCGTTCTGGTTCACGCTTCTGATAGTCTACGACGTGGTGTTCCTGACCGCGTCGCTGCTCGTGTTCGAATACGTGCTGGAGGAATAATGAGTCGACGCCGTGTAACGACGATGATCTTCGACGCCGCGCTGGTCGTAACGATGGCGGTCGCGGTCGCGATGATCTTCGGGTACGCGCCCATCGAGAGCAAGATGGGCATCGTGCAGAAGATCTTCTACTTCCACGTGCCGCTGGCGTGGAACGCGTTCTTGGGCTTCGCGATCGTTTTCTTCGCGAGCTTTCGCTTCCTCGCCACGCGCGACCCCAAGTGGGACGCGCGCGCGTTGTCGGCGGCCGAAGTCGGCGTGCTCTTCACGACGCTGGTCTTGATCACGGGCCCGATTTGGGCCAAGCCGGCGTGGGGCATCTGGTGGACGTGGGACGCGCGCCTCACGCTGACGCTCGTGCTGTGGCTCATCTACGTGGGCTACCTCATGCTGCGGCGCTACGTCGACTCGCCGTCGCGGCGCGCGGTGCTCTCGGCGGTGGTCGGCGTCACCGGCTTCATCGATGTTCCGCTCGTGTACTTCGCGATCCGCTGGTGGCGCACGCAGCACCCGCAGCCCGTCATCGCGGGCGGCGAAGGAAGCGGACTCGACCCGCGCATGGCGAACACGCTGTGGGTGTCGTTGATCGCGTTCACGCTCTTGTTCGTGGTGCTGTACCGTCGCCGGCTGTACATCGAAACCCTGCGTGCGCGCGTGGACGCGCTGCGCGAAGACGCGGAGTCGGCGCGCGCGGAAGGAGCAAAGTCATGAGCTGGTTGGCGGCTGCGTACGGCTCGGTGATACTGGC
>CAZLLI010000075.1:0-13515 GCA_964560355.1 uncultured bacterium
AGCTGGTTCTGCACGTCTTCCGACAGCGCGTCAGCCATCGCGGTGCGAATGAATCCCGGCGCCACCGCGTTGACGCGCACGCCGCGCGCCGCGAACTCCTTCGCGAGCGACTTGGTCAGGCCGATCAGCCCCGCCTTGCTGGCGGCGTAGTTGGCCTGCCCGGCGTTCCCCGACTGCCCCACCACCGACGCGATATTGATAATGCTGCCGCCGCGCTGCTTCAGCATGGCGGGTGCCAGCGCCTTGGTGAAATTGAACGCGCCCGTCAAGTTGACGGCGATCACCTGGCCCCAGTCGTCCGCCGACATGCGCAGGAACAGTTTGTCGCGCGTGATACCGGCGTTGTTCACGAGCACGTCGACGCGCTCGAAATCGCCCACGATGCGCTCGCCCACCGCCGCGACGGCGTCGAACGACGATACGTCGCATGCGTAGCCCCGCGCCTTACGCCCCGCGCCCGACATCTCGGACACGGACTTGAGCACGGTCTCTTCGACCACGTCGACCAGCGCCACCGACGCACCCGCGCCCGCCAGGCGCTCGGCGATCTCGCGGCCGATGCCGCGCGCCGCGCCCGTCACCACCGCCGTCTTTCCCGCCAGGTCCATGGTCGCAGTTCCTTATAGCAGACCGCCGCGCGCGCCGAAAAGAGAAAGTTGCGCGCGCCCTCGCCCTCGTCAGGGCAGCGCGCTAGCGCTCGACAGCGACACCACGTCGCTGCCTTCCACAATGCGCTTCATCAAACCGGCCAGCACCGCACCCGGCCCCACTTCGTAGCTCGTGCCCGCGTGCTGCGACGCGAACGCGCGCATGCTCTTGGTCCACTGCACCGCGGATTTCAATTGCTGCGCGAGCAGGTCGAGCACGCGCTCCTGGTCGTGCACGACGTCGCCGGTCACGTTGGCAACCCACGGCACGCGCAGCTCGCCGGCGGGAAAGCCGGCCAGGAAGGCGCGGAACTCGTCCACCGCGGGTTCCATCAACGGCGAATGAAACGCGCCGCTCACCGGCAGCTTGATCGCGCGCTTGGCGCCGCGCGCCTTGCACACCTCGCACGCGCGCTCGACCGCGGTCACGTCGCCCGAGATGGCGTACTGGCCCGGCGAGTTGTAGTTCGCGACCACCACCACGCCCCCCGCTTCTTTCACGCACGCTTCCACCGCGGCTTCGTCCAGGCCGATGATGGCGGCCATGGTGCCGGGGCGTTCGACGCCGGTCTGGTACATGAGCTCGCCGCGCCGGCGCACGATGCGCAGCGCGTCGAGCGGGCGAAAGAATCCCGCCGCCACCAGCGCCGAGAATTCTCCCAGGCTGTGCCCCGCCACCACGGCCGGTGTCACGCCGCGCGCGGAGAGCACCGCCAGCACCGCGACGCTGTGCAACAGGATCGCGGGCTGCGCGTTCTTGGTCTTGGTCAGCTCCTCCATGTCGCCCGCGAACGACAACTCCGCGATGTCGAAGCCGAGCGCGTCGTTGGCGGCGCGATACACGTCGCGCGCTTCCGGGAAGGCGTCGTAGTAGTCCTTCCCCATCCCGACGAACTGCGAGCCTTGCCCGGGGAACAGCATGCCGACGGTGGCGCCCACGTCATTCTCCGCTTGCTTGGGTCTAGAGCGCGATCGCGTGCTTGAGCAGCACCGAACCCCACGTGAACCCGCCGCCGAAGCCGGTGAACAGCACCAGGTCCCCCGGCTTGACCCGCTTCGCGCGCACGACCTCGTCGTACGCGATGGGGATGGTCGCCGACGACGTGTTGCCGTAGCGATCCAGGTTGACGAATACGCGCTCTTTCGGGATCTCGAGGCGCTCGGTGACGGCGTCGATGATGCGGATGTTGGCCTGGTGCGGAATCACGAGCGCGACGTCGGAGAGCGACTGGCCCGCCTGTTTCAGCACCGCGTGCGACGCGTCCACCATCGCGCGCACCGCCCACTTGAAAACCCCGTCGCCCTTCATCTTGATGTACTGCCCGCGCGACGCGTAGGTGTCGGGCCCGATAGGCGCGCGCGACCCGCCGGCGGGAATGCACAAGAGCTCGGCCAATGCGCCGTCGCTCTTCATGTGGGTGGCGAGAATTCCTTCGCCGGGCGCGCACGCCTCCAGCAGCGCCGCGCCGGCGCCGTCGCCGAACAGCACGCAGGTCGCGCGATCGGACCAATCGACGAACTTGGTCAACACTTCGGCGCCGATCACGAGCACGCGGTTCATCTGCCCCGACGCGATCATCGCGTGACCCATGTTGAGGCCGTAGATGAACCCGCTGCACGCCGCGCTCACGTCGAACGCGGCCGCGTTCACCGCTCCCAGGCGGTCCTGGACGAACGTGGCGGTGGCGGGAAACTGCATGTCGCCGCTGATGGTCCCTTCAATGATGCCGTCCAGGTCCTTGGCGTCGACGCCCGCCATCGCGAGCGCTTGCTTGGCCGCCGCCAGCGAAAGGTCCGAGCACGCCTCGTTTGCCGCCGAGATGCGGCGCTCGCGGATGCCGGTGCGCGTGATGATCCACTCGTCCGACGTCTCCACCATCTTCTCGAGGTCGAAGTTGGAGAGGACACGCTCCGGCACGTAGTGACCCGTGCCGACGATGCGTGAAGACCTAAGAGACGTGGGCCGCATGTTCCACCGTGGTCGCGAAACGTTCTTCGATGTGACGATTGAGTCCCGCCTCGACCGACTTGGCGCCGGCCAGGATGGCGTTGGCGATCGCGCGCCGCGAGCTCTTGCCGTGCGAGATGATGACGACGCCTTTCACGCCCAACAGCGGCGCGCCGCCGTACTCGGCGTAGTCGAGCTCGGAGCGGATCGACTTGAAGGCGGGCGCCATGAAGAGCGCGCCCAGCTTGGCCAAGAGGCCGCGCTTGATCTCGTCGCGCACCATGTGCGCGAGGAATGAATAGATGCTCTCGGAGAACTTCAAGATGACGTTGCCGACGAAACCGTCGCACACGACCACGTCGGCGGCGCCGTCGAACACGTCGCGCCCTTCCACGTTGCCGACGAAGTTCACGCGCGGGTCGGCCTCCAGGAGTTCGTAGGAGTCGCGCACGAGCTCGTTGCCCTTGCTGCGCTCCTCGCCGATGTTGAGCAGCCCCACGCGCGGGCGCTCGATGCCGAGATGGTACTGCGCGAACACCGAGCCCATGATCGCGAACTGGACCAGATTCTTCGGGGTGCACTCGTGGTTGGCGCCGACGTCGAGCACCACCGCGCCCCCGCGCTTGTTGGGCCACAAGGTCGAGATGGCGGGGCGCGACACGCCGTGCAAGCGCCCGATCGTGAGGAGCGAGCTCGCCACCACCGCCCCCGTGTTGCCGGCACTCACCATCGCGTCCGCCCTTCCCTCGCGCACCAAACGCAACGCGACCGTGATCGACGCGTCTTTCTTGCGCCGGATCGCGGTCGCGGGTGATTCGTGCATGTCGATGATCTCGGACGCGTGTACGATCTCGATCAAGGACGGATCGACACCGCCCACCAGCGGGCGAATCTCTTCCTCGCGCCCGACCAGCGCGAGGCGGACGTCACCGCGCCGCGCGAGAATCGCGTCGATCGCGCCGGGCACGACGACCTTCGGGCCTTTGTCGCCACCCATCGCGTCAACGGCGATCCGCACGCGTCACCTCTTATAGCTCCTCTTCGATGCGGACCACTTCGCGCCCGGCGTAGAACCCGCAGTGCGGGCACACGCTGTGCGGCGTCTTCGGCTGGCCGCAGTGCGAGCACTTGGTGAGACTCGGCGCCGACAGCTTCCAGTGCGTGCGGCGCTTGCGCTTGCGCGTCTTCGAATGCCTTCTCTTGGGCAGACCCATGACTTCTCCTTACCTCACGAAACGATGTCTTCGACTTCACGCGCGATCGCGGGAGGAACCGGTTGCGCGCACCATTTACGATCGATTGCGGAGCGCGCCCCAGCGCGGGTCGCCTTCGGGGCGACACGCGCACGTCTCGCGATTCCAGTTGACGCCGCACGTCGGGCACAGGCCGCGACAATCGTCGCGGCACAGCACGATCATGGGCGTCGCCAGCACGACGGCCTCGTGCACGTAGGGTTCCAGATCGACGTCGTATTGGTGGAGCGGCAACGTCACCACGTCGTCGCCCTCTTCCGCCGCGTGTTCGCCGCGGCGCACCAGCAACTCGAAATCACCGGCGAGATCTTGCCGGACCGGGTCGAGACAGCGGTGGCACTGCGTCACCATCGCCACAGCGACGGTTCCGTGCAAACGGATCGTCCCCTGACCCTGCCGGTACTCGACTTCGACGTGACACGGCGCGACGACCGCGCCGGCGACGGGATCTTCGAGAGCAACCGATTCGTCGCCCTCGAAGCGACCGCTCGTTTCGACGAGCTCGCGGATGTCGACCTTCATCTTCGACTCCCACCCGGCCGCGTAACTGCCGACGCGATGGGCGGTTCCAGCCGAGCCACGAATCTAGGCCGGGCCGAACACAATTTCAAGCTCTTTTTCCGCGTTGTCGGGCGCGTCGGACCCGTGTACCGCGTTATTTTGCAAGCTCTTACCGAACATGTAACGAACCGTCCCGGGGCGCGCGTCGGCCGGGTTGGTCGCGCCGATGAACTCGCGGATGCGGGTCACGGCTTCGTCCGCCTCGATCTCGATCGCGACCACCGGGCCGCTCGTGATGTACGCCACCAAGTCCTTGAAGAACGGGCGCTCGCGGTGTACCGCGTAGAAGCGCTCGGCACGCTCCTTGGAGAACTGCGTCTTCGCCAGGCGGCGAATGGCGAAGCGGTTCCTCTCCACCAGCGTGAGAATCTCGCCGACGCGTCCTTCCGCGACGGCGTCGGGCTTGATCATGAGCAAGGTCTTCATGTGTTCCTCTCGATTGAATTACGAACGCTTGGTCGCCGACTTCACGAGCGACGTGATTTCCGACGGCACCTTCGCGACCGGAATGCCGACCGCGCCGAACGCGGCGATCTTCTCCGCCGCGGTTCCCGACCCGCCGGTGACGATGGCGCCGGCGTGGCCCATGCGCTTCCCCGCCGGCGCGGTTTGTCCGGCGATGAACGACACCACCGGCTTCTCCACCTTCTCCTTGATGAACGCGGCCGCCTCTTCCTCGTCGGAGCCGCCGATCTCGCCGATCAGCACGATGGCTTCGGTTTCTTCGTCGGCCTGGAACAGGCGCAGCGCGTCGATGAAGTTGGTGCCGATGACGGGGTCGCCGCCAATGCCGAGGCACGTCGACTGCCCCAAGCCCGCGCGCGTGAGTTGGTAGACGACTTCGTAGGTGAGCGTGCCGCTGCGCGACACCACACCGATGGAACCGGGGTGCACGATGCTCGCGGGGAGAATTCCGATCTTCACGCGCGCGTTGGGCGCGATCAGCCCCGGACAGTTGGGGCCGACCAGCCGCGCGCTGCGTTCCTCGAGGAACGGCACCACGCGCAGCATGTCGCGCACGGGAACGCCTTCGGTGATGCAAACGACCAGGCGTACGCCGGCGTCGGCGGCTTCCATGATGGCGTCGGCGGCGAAGGGCGCGCGCACGTAAATCACCGACGCGTTGGCGCCGGTGGCGTCGACGGCGTCGTGGACGGATTCGAACACGGGGACGGTGTTCTCGAACTTGGTTCCGCCCTTGCCGGGGGTGACGCCCGCCACCACGTTGGTGCCGTACGCCATCATCTGCGCGGCGTGAAAGGAGCCGTCGCGACCGGTGATGCCCTGCACCACCAGGCGCGTATTGCGATCGATCAGCATGCTCACGTGTTTGTCCTTTCTTTTCGCATGCGTGTGTCCTCCGACGGCACCGTTTGCATCGCGGTGCAGGAGGAGGACACACGCATGCGTGGCCTACGCAGCCAGCGCGATGGCTTTCTTCACCGCTTCGTCCATGGTTTCCGCGGGGTGGATCGCCGGCACCGCGCGCAGGATCTCGCGCGCTTCCTCTTCGTTGGTCCCGGTCAGACGCACCACCACGGGCAGTTTTAGATTCATCTGCGCGAACGCGGTCACCAATCCGCGCGCGACGTCGTCGCAGCGCGTGATGCCGCCGAAAATATTGAACAGGATCGACTTCACGCTCGTGTCCTTGAGAATGATGGACAGCGCCGATACCACCTTCTCGGGGCGCGAGCTGCCGCCGATATCGAGGAAGTTGGCGGGTTGCCCGCCGTAGAACTTGACTAGGTCCATGGTCGCCATCGCGAGCCCTGCGCCGTTCACGACGCACCCCACGTTGCCCGACAGCCGCACGAACGATAGCCCTTCCGCGCGCGCCTTCACTTCGCCTTCGTCTTCGGCGTCGAGGTCGCGCAGCGCCTCGAAGTCGGGGTGACGATCGAGCGCGTTGTCGTCGAAGTTGAGCTTGGCGTCGAGTGCGAGCACGCGGCGGTCGCTCGTCACCACGAGCGGGTTGATCTCGGCCAGGCTGGCGTCGACGTCGTCGTAGAGCGCGTACAGCTTCTGGATGATGTCGGCCATGGGCTTCGCGAGCTCGGCGTCGCCCGCGAGCTGCATGGCGAGGCGGCGCGCCTGGAATCCGTGCACGCCGTAGAGAGGATCGACCCACACGCGCCGAATGGCGCTCGGGTTCTCCTTCGCCGTCACTTCGATTTCGACGCCGCCCTCGGCCGACGCCATGATGAGCGGCTTCTGCGCGCGCCGGTCCATCACCACCGCGACGTAGATCTCGCGCGCGATGTCGACGGCTTCGGTGACGAGCACTTTCTTCACCGTCTCGCCCTTGATGTCCATGCCGAGAATGGCCGCGGCCTTTTCCTTCGCTTCCGCGGGGGTCTTCGCGATCTTGACGCCGCCCGCCTTGCCGCGCCCGCCGACCAGCACCTGCGCCTTGACCACGACGGGTTTCCCCACCTTCGCCGCCACCGCCTCCGCGTCCGCGGGCGTCGTGACGACGGTGCCGGGCGGGACCGGAATGCCGAAGCGCGCGAACAATTCCTTCGCTTGATACTCGTGAACTTTCATCGGTCGCTTTCTCCTATTGCTTGCCGTCGCGAATTCGTTCCACGATGCGCGAGGTCGAATACCCTTCGCGCATCGGATAGCGCCACACGCGCCCGCCCCACCCCACCACTTCGGGTTCTCCCACGATGGCGCCGGCGCCGTACTCGGCGCCTTTCACCAGCACGTCGGGGCGCACGCGCAATATGGTTTCCAGCGGTGTGTCTTCGTCGAAGATCGTCACCGCGTCCACCCACTTCAGCGCGAGCAGGATCTCCGCGCGCTCGGGCGCGGGATAGATGGGCCGCTCGGGTCCCTTGAGCCGCTTCACCGACGCGTCGCCGTTGATCGCGACCACGAGCACGTCGCCCTGCGCGGCCGCGTCTTCCAGCAGCTGGAGGTGCCCGGTGTGCAGGAGGTCGAAGACGCCGTTGGTGAACACGATCGACCGGCCCGCGCGGCGCCACGCGTCGGCGGTTTCGCGCAGGCGCTCGGGCGCGATCACCATGCGGTCGCGCGCGCTCACTCGAAGGCCGCGACCAGCTCGTCGGCCGACAGCGTCGACGTCCCCACTTCCTTGATCACTTCGCCGGCCGCGGTGTTGGCCATGACGACGGCGTCGACGAAGTCGGCGCGCGTCGCGAGCCCGGCGGCGAGCACGCTGATCACGGTGTCGCCCGCGCCGGTGACGTCGAACACGTGCTTGGCCACGGTCGGGATGTGCACCTCGCGGCGGTCCCCGTGATAGAGGCTCATGCCGTCCTCACCGCGCGTGACCAAGAGCGCTTCCAGCTCCATGCGCTTGACCACGTCGAAGGCGGCCGCCGACGGATTCTTGCCCTTACGATAGTCGAGCCCCGCGGCCACGTGCGCCTCGCGCGTGTTGGGCGTGATCACGGTGACGCCGCGATACCACGCGAAGTGCGGGATGTGCGGGTCGACCAGGACCGGCTTCTTGCGCCCGCGCCACTCCGCGATGACGGTCGCGATTTCTTGCTCGAGCACCACGCCCTTGCCGTAGTCGGAGATCACGAGCGCGTCGGCGCTCGCCGCCAGCGCGCGCGCGCGGTCGTAGATGGCGCGGCGCGTGCACCCGTCGACGGCGTCGTCGGTCTCGAAGTCGGCGCGCACAATCTGCTGGCTGCGCGCGATGATGCGCACCTTCTCGGTGGTGGTGCGCCCCGGGGCTTCGACCAATCCTTCGCTCGCGATGCCGCGGCGCGTGAGCATGCGCGCGATCTCGCGCCCTTCGCGGTCGCTGCCGCGCACCGAGATCACCTCGGCGTGCGCACCGAGCGCGCGCAGGTTGGCGGCCACGTTGGCGGCACCGCCCAGGCGCCGGCTCTTGCGCGTCACGTGGACGATCGGCACCGGCGCTTCGGGCGAGATGCGCTCGACGTCGCCCCAGAAGTAGCGGTCGAGCATGACGTCGCCCAGCACGGCGATCTTCGCCGACGCGAAGCGCGCGACGTACGCGCGCGCCGCCTCGCGGCTCACGGTCGGTCGACTCTGGGTCGGGTGGGTCAAGGCACTCCAAAAAAAAGCCCGCTTCGGATCGCCGAGGCGGGACGGATTCGGTTCGCGCGGGGCCCGAGAACGGCGCAAACTAGCACGCGCGACCCTCTCCTGTCAAGACGGCCGGGCGCCTTGCTAACCCCAACCCAGCGTGATAGATTCGACGCCGGCCCGAGCGTTAACGACCCAAGGAGGCGCCATGAATCCCGAGCCGCAGCGTACCGTCAACATCGAGATCGGCGAGAAGGAGTGGGAGGGCGTCTACTCCAACTTCGTCATTATTACTCATTCGACGTCGGAGTTCGTGCTCGACTTCGCGCGCATGCTGCCCGGCGCACAGAAGGCGAAGGTCTTCTCGCGCATCATCATGACGCCCCAGCACGCGAAGGCGCTGCTCACCACCCTGGAGCAGAACGTGAAGCGATTCGAGGCCGAGCACGGGGAGATCAAGCTCTCGCCCAACGACCTCGCGCGCGGGCCCATCGGGTTCCAGAACCCGCCTCCAGCGAAGGCTTAAGTAGAGTCGACAACATGCTGTGATTGTGCCCCTTGTGGCACCTGGGTCTTCCACCGGCGGTGGGGCCAGAAGTACTCGTCCGGGTGCGCACGCACGCGCGCGGTGATGCGGTCGGAATATCGCTGGGTGAGGTCGCGGACGCGTTCGTCCTCGTCCTCGATCGCCCGGGGATAGAGGGGCTCTTCGACCGAAAGAAGGTGGCGGCTCCCCCGGCGCGTGATGAAGCACGGCAGAATCGCGCAGCCCCTTCGGATCGCGAACATGGCGGGACCGCGCACGGTCGACGCCGGCCTCCCCAAAAACTCCACCATGATGCCGCCCTTGCGCGCGTCCTGGTCCGGCAGCATGGCGACGAACTGCTGCTCCGTGAGCGACTGCAGCACTTTCCGCAGCGCGACGTTGCGCGTGATGATGCCGATCCCTTGTCTTCGCCGCAGGTCGTTCATGACGTCGTCGACCCGGGCGTTGGTCTGCTGCCCCACCAAGAAGTGAATCGGCACCCCCATCGTCACCATGCGCGCGCCGATCAGCTCCCAATTTCCCAGGTGCGCGGCCACGATGATGCAGCCCTTGCCTTCCGCGCGCACGCGCTCGACGTGCTCGGTCCCTTCGACGTCGACGAGGTTCTTCACTTCCGCCTGGGTGAGATGCGCGAAGGCGGAGTATTCCATCAGGCAGCGCCCCCAATTCGCGTACGCCGCGCGCGCCACCTTCGTCGCCTGCGCGCGCGAGACGCCCAGCGCGGCTTCGATGTTCGCGACCGCGACGTCGCGGCGCGCGCGCACCACGTCGAAGCCGAAGCGCCCGATGGCCGCGCCGATGCGCTGCCCGGCCTCGATGGGAATGCGCCCCGCGAGCCACAGCGCGCCGCGCACGGCGTGGTACTCGAGCGATTGTCGAACGCTGCGCCAATTCGTCGCCATCGTGCTCCGCCTGAATTCGGGTTAGCGCTGCGCGCGCGCGAAGCGACCACCGTCGCCGCGCACCACGCGCCCGTCGATCTCCAGACGCGCGAGGATCTCTTGCACGCGGCCGACCTCGATGCCGGCCGCGCGCGCCACCTCGTCGGCGTCGACGTCGCGCGCCACCAGATCGTAGACGCGACGCGCCTCGGCGTCGAGTGGGTCCGCTGCATCCCCCGCGCTCGGCGCTCCCGGCGGCGCGGCCGTCGCGGCGAGCGCGCTCCGCAAGCGCGCGAGATTCGCGAGCACGTCGTTGGCGTCTTCGACCACGAAGGCGCCGTCCTTGAGCAGTTGGTTGGGGCCCGCGCTGCGAAAGTCGCCGGGGAAGCCCGGCACCGCGCCGACGTCGCGCCCCTGTTCCAGCGCCCAGCGCGACGTGATGAGCGCGCCGCTCTTCAAACCCCCTTCGACCACCACCACGCCTTCGCTCAATCCACTAATGATGCGGTTGCGGCGCGGGAATACGTGCGACGCCCCCGGCGTCCCGCACCATTGTTCCGAGACGACACACCCGTGGTCGGCGACGCGCGCCATGAGGTCCGCGTTCTCGGGCGGATACACCACGTCGACGCCGGTGCCGAGGACCGCGACGGTGTCGCCCTTCGCGTCCAGCGCGCCGCGGTGCGCCGCCGTGTCGATGCCGCGCGCCAGCCCGCTCGCGACGCACACGCCGCGCGACGCGAGGTCGCGCGCGAGCTTGCATGCGAGCGCGACGCCGGCGGCACTCGGCGCGCGCGTGCCGACGACCGCGACCGTCGGCGCCTGCAAGAGCGCGGCGTCGCCGCGCACGAACAGTATGGGCGGCGGCACCGCGATGGTGCGCATGCGCAGCGGATACTCCGCGTCCCAGCGCGAAACGATGCGCGCGCCGCACGCGTCCGCGCGCGCGATCTGGTCGTCGAAGGCACGCCAGTCGACGGGCCCCACGTCGTGCCCCAGGCGGCGACCCAACTCCGCGAGCCCGGCGTCGGATTGCAGGAGATCCCAGATCTCGCCTGGAGTGCCGTCGATCCGCGACCAATCGCCCGGCACGACGTTGCGCGCGAGCGAGAGCGCGAACGCAATTCGATTCGTTTCCACCCCACACCTCCCATCGTCGGCCGATGCGAGTATCCCTCTCCGCTCAGGTCCTCGCGCGAGACATTTCGTATCGCGCTGCGGAAATCGCGTTCGAGGGACACTCGCATCGTCCTACTACTGAGAAAACAGCAACTGACTCACCATTCGTAATAGTTCATCGAGGCCTTCGCGCGACACGGCCGATATCGCCACCGTGCGCTCGTGCAGCGAGAGGAGCTTGGGGTCGACGCCCTTGACCCCGCCGGGGAGCTTGTCGCACTGGGTCAGCGCGAGGATGCTCTTGCGCTCGAGCAGCACGGGGTCGTGGTGCATGAGCTCGTTTCGCAGCATGCGGTAGCTCGTCTCCGGGTCCGGGTGCATGACGTCGACCATATAAATGAGGATGCGGCAGCGCTCGACGTGGCGCAGGAATTCTTTGCCCATGCCGCGCCCGTGGTGCGCGCCCTCGATCAGCCCGGGAATGTCCACCATGACGAACGAGCGTGCGTCGTCGATGCGTACGATGCCGAGCACCGGCGTGGTGGTGGTGAATGGATAATCGGCGATCTTGGGGTGCGCGGCGCTGACCACGCTGATCAAGGTCGACTTGCCGGCGTTGGGCTCGCCCACGAGACCGACGTCGGCGATGAGCTTCAAGGTCAGCTCGAGGCGGCGCACTTCGCCGTCGCCGCCGTACGTGAACTGGCGCGGCGTGCGGTTGCTGGGGGTCTTGAAGTGCTCGTTGCCGAGCCCGGGCTTGCCGCCCTTCGCGACCACCAGGCGCGCGCCGTCTTCGACGAGCTCGCCCACGCGTTCGCCCGACTCCGCGTCTGTAACCACGGTACCGACCGGCACCACGACCACGGCGTCCTTGCCGTCGGCGCCGGTTTGGCTCTTCCCTTTGCCGTGCTCGCCGCGTTCGGCGTTGATGTGGCGGCGATAGTGGAGGTCGACGAGCGTCGCGAGGTCGCGCGACGCCAGCACGATCACGCTGCCGCCGCGGCCGCCGTTGCCCCCCGACGGGCCGCCGCGCGGCGCGAACTTCTCGTGGCGGAACGCGACGCACCCGTCGCCGCCGTCGCCGGCTCTGGCATCTACGATGACGCGATCGATGAACACTGGCAAACCCCTCGCGGCGAAAACGCCGCTCTCAATAGCTCCGAAGATCGTGGGAGGATCGAACGACTGGGAGGAAGCCGGAAGTTAGCAGAACGCGCGCCGTTGGTCAACCCGAGAGCGAAGGGAGAGCTCGACGCGACCCTATGCGCTCCCGCGCCGCTTGGCCTTGAACGCCGCCAGCACCGGCTTCGGCACCAGGTGTGAGACGTTGCCGCCGAGTGCCACCACTTCGCGCACCAACGAGCTGTGCAGGTACACGTACTGCTCGCTCGGCATCAGGAACACGGTCTCGAAGCGCGTGTTGAGCTTGCGGTTCATGAGCGCCATCATGAGCTCGAACTCGAAGTCCGAGATGGCGCGCAGGCCGCGGATGACGACGTCGACCTTGTGGGTCGCGAACTCGTCGGCGAGGAGGCCCTTGAAGCTCACGACGCGCACGTTGTCCACGCCCCGCACCGATTCGCGCACGAGGCGCGTGCGCTCGTTCAAGGTGAAGAACGCGCCTTTGCGCTTCGACGCCGCCACCGCGATGATGAGCTCGTCGAACAGCCGGCTCGCGCGATGGATGAGGTCGACGTGGCCGTTGGTGATGGGGTCGAAGGTCCCGGGATAGAGTGCTTTCGCCACCGTGTGTCCTTTCTACTCGCCGCGCGCGAAGTAGGTCAGCATGGTTTCGCCGAAGCGCCGCTCGCGTTCCTTGGTCATTCCGCGCGGCGCGTCCACGCGCGCGCGCGCGCGATGCTCGACCACCAGCCACGCGAGCGACGGGAGCGCCGCGAGCGACACGCGCGCGACGAGCTCGTCGTCCAGCGCGAGGTCGTAGGGCGGGTCCGCGAACACCACGCTCGCGTCGGCGAGCGGACAGGGGCGCGCGTCCAACACCGACGCCACCGGATCGCCGTGCACGCGAAAGCGGGTCGCGTCGACCTCGCAGCGCGCCAGGTTCTCGCGCAGCGCGTCGAGCGCCGCGCGGTTGGTCTCCACGAAGTGCACGAAGCGCGCGCCGCGCGAGAGCGCTTCGATGCCCACCGCGCCCGCGCCCGCGTACAGGTCGGCGAACACGGCGCCGTCGACGTCCGCCGCGAGCGACGAGAACATCGACGCCTTGGTGCGCTGCATCGACGGGCGCAGCCCGGCGACGTCCGGGTAGCGCAGCGCGCGACCGCGAAGGCTCCCGCCGCCGATGCTGACCGTGCGCGCGCCCTTTCGCATGGAATACGACCGCGCACGATACTAGCCGCGCCGCGCCCGCTTGTCCAGGTTGTGGCCTTGAAATTGTCCCCGGCCGGCCCCTGATGGGCTCCTCGCTTCGGCTTGTCTAGTGAGCGTAGCGCAGGCTATGTAGGCGGTTCACTCGCAGCGCCGCAGTCACGACGCGACGACGGTAGTAGTCCCGCCAGCGCTGTGAGAG
>CAZLLI010000076.1:0-13493 GCA_964560355.1 uncultured bacterium
CCGTGCACCTGCAGGCCAAACTCCTGCGCGCGCTGCAAGAGCGCGAGATCGAGCGCGTCGGCGGCGAGCGCCCCGTCGAAGTCGACGTGCGCGTAATCGCCGCCACCAACCGCTCGCTCCCCGCGCTCGTCGCCGCGGGCGAGTTCCGCGAAGACTTATTTTACCGGCTGAACGTCGTCCCCGTGCACGTCCCGCCTCTGCGCGAGCGCCGCGGCGACATCCCGCTCCTCGTGAAGCACTTCGTCGACCGCTTCGCGGGCGGCGCGCGCGTCACCGTCACGCGCGACGCCATGGACGCGCTCGCGCGCTATCGCTGGCCCGGCAACGTCCGCGAGCTCGAGAACTTCTGCGAGCGCGCGGTGCTGATGCGATCGAACGACGTCATCGACGCCGACGCGGTGTCGGGGCGGTTGTCGTCGCTCGCGCACGAAGCCCCCAGCGGGCCCACGCTGCGCGACATCGAGCGCGCCGCCGTGGTCGAAGCGCTGCGCGCGAGCGGGTGGAACCGCTCCCGCGCCGCGCGCCGCCTGGGCGTCCCGCGCCACATCCTGCTATACAGAATCAAGAAGTTCGGCATCGTCGAGGAAGGGACGTAGCCGGGTGGATGCTGGGCGCGATTCGTGGTAGCCTTCGCGCTTTCGTAAGGAGTCGCCGTGAACCGCGTCGCCACATCCGTCGTCATCGCCCTCATTTGTGGGGCGCCAACGCACGCCGCCGACTACTTCCAGCAGTATCATCACACCACGATCCACGTGACGCTCGACACCAAGCGCCACTGGGTGACGGGCACGGAGACGATTCGTTACGTCAATAATTCGCCCGACACGCTGCGCGAGTTCTACCTGCACCTGTATCCGAACGCGTTCCGCAACAAGGATGTCCCCTATCAGAAGGACGAGTCGCGCAAGTACAACGTGCGGCTCTTCGACGTCCCCGACGACAACAAGGGCTGGCTCGACCTCGAGGACCTCAAGGTCGACGGCACCGCGGTGTCGCACACGGTCGACGGAACGCTGGCGCACTTCGATCTCCCACGCGCGCTGCTCCCCGGCGATTCGATGACGCTCGCGATGTCGTTCGACGGCAAGGTGCGCAAGGCGGTCGACCGCTCGGGGTATCGCGGCAGCCACTACGACATGGCGCAGTGGTATCCGAAGCTGGTCGTGTACGACCAGAACGGATTCCACCCCGACCAGTTCGAAGAAGGCGAGTTCTACGGCGAGTTCGGCACCTTCGACGTCCACATCGAGTTGCCCGACCACTTCGTGGTGGCGGCAACGGGCGTCGTGCAGAGCGGCGACGCCGGCTGGGACTACAACCCCGCGCACCAGCCCAAGGCGCCCCGCCGCGCGGCGAGCGGAAAGACCAAGACCGTGCACTTCCACGCCGAGAAGGTGCACGACTTCGCGTGGTGCGCGGACCCGTCGTTCGTGGTGCAGGACACCACCCTCGACGACGTCAAGATCTACAGCGTGTACCGTCGCTCGAGCGCGAAGACGTGGGAAGATTCGACGCTGGCACACGCGGTGCGCGCCATCAAGTGGCTGAACAAGATCGCCGGCAAGTACCCGTACCCGCAGATCACGGTGTGCGAGTACCTACGCCAGGGCGGCATGGAATACCCGATGTTCGTGATGGACGGGCGCGCGAGCGAAGGGCTCGTGTTCCACGAGATCGGCCACGTGTACTTCTACGGCATCCTGGCCAACGACGAGCGCGAAGAAGCCTGGATGGACGAGGGCTTCACCACCTTCCAAACGCGTTGGTATCAAGATCAGCGCTACGGACCGTGGGGCGACAAGAGCCAGTGGAACTGGTACCAGCGCATGACGCCGCAGTACAAGTTGTGGGAGGACGCGCGCCGCCAGGTCTTCGACCTGGACCGCCGCGGCTACGGCGAGCGCGTGTCGTACCGCGCCGAGAAGTACGACCACAACTACCGCGCCAACGTGTACACGAAGGCTTCGTTGATCATGCACGCGCTCCAGTACGCGACCGGGCCCGACAACTTCGACCGCATCTTGCACCAGTATTTCGACCAGTGGCAGTTCAAGCACGTCAACGAGGACCGCTTCCGCGCGGTGTGCGAGGACGTCACCAAGCGCGACCTTTCGCGCCAGTTCGAGCAGTGGCTGCACACCAAGAAGACGGTCGACTATTCGCTCAAGAGCGTGCGCACGCGCGCCGACTCGGTCGGCGTCACCACCGAGGTGGTGGTGCAGCGCAAGGGCGAGCTGTACTGCCCCATTGAGGTTTACTTCACCATGAAGGACGGGAGCGTCGTGAAGCAGCGCTTCGACGCGCGCGACCGCGAGATCAAACAGCGCGTCAAGCTCCCGTCGACGCCGGTCAAGGTCGACATCAATCCCGACAACGAGATCATGGACATCGACCGTTCGAACAACGTGCAGCCGAAGCAGCGCGACTTCCAGATCGACTGGCCCAACAACTATTACTATCCCGAAGACGCGTACCAAATCCGCCACCGCCCCGCGATCTGGTACAACAATATCGACCAGGCCAAGGTGGGCTACCACGTTAACGGGAGCCTGCAGGGGTGGAAGCGGCGCATCGGGCTCGGCGTGTACTACGGCACCAAGAGCGAGCAATGGGATTTTTCGGCGTCGTACGACGAGCCCAAGCGTTTGCTCAACACCAACACCCTGCTGCACGTGTCCGGGTACCGCATGGAAGGCCGCGCCGACGCGCGCGTCCAGCTGGATTTCACGCGCCGCTCCAAGTTGATCGAGCCGCCCACCCAGCTCATCACGGTCGGGTACGGCTACCACGAATTGCGCGACCCCGCGTACCTCGTGAGCACCGAGATCTACGACACCTCGCAGGCCGACGTCGGTCCGTACTTCGGCTACGCGGTCGACCCGCAGCTCGACATCATGTCGACGCGCTTCGCCGTCGACCTCACGCTGGGGCGCGACTGGTTCGCGGGCGACTACGACTACGAACGCATCGCGCTGACGGGCGAGTTCAAGTCGCGGCCGGAGCTGACCAAGCTCGACGTGCGCGCGCGTCTGTTCGCGGGCTTCGCGGGCGGCGGCGTCCCCACGCAGCGCAAGTTCAACCTCGCGGGCGGCGGTCCCATGAAACAGGAAGAGCGCTTCTGGCTGCGAAGCCCGGGCGCGGTGTGGGAAGACTTGAACTACGTCGAGCCCGGCGACGGCAACCTGCGCGGCTACGCGGCCGGCACCTTCGGCGTCAACAAGCTGTTCGCCGTCAACACCGAGGTGGGCGCCAAGCTCAAGCTGTTGGGCCTCGAGAAGAAGCTTGCGAAGTTGATCGGCACCACGTCGTGGTACGGCTTCTACGACGTCGGCTGGATCCTCGACACCGACAATCCCATCCAAACCAGCGCGCGCGTGACGTCGCTCGTCGACGGCGGCGTGCTCGACGCGCGCCTCGAGACCGCGGGCGTGGGCGTGCGCTCCAACGTCGCGTGGCCGTTCTGGAATTTCACCTGGCGCCTCGACGTGCCCTTCTGGGTCAGCCACCCGGAAGTGAACGGCGAAGAGGACTACGTCGACTTCCGCTATCTGTTCAGCTTGAACGCGTCGTTCTAGCCCGCGTTCGGAAGGAGCCCCATGCGCGCGATCGTGGCCGCATCGATCGGACTCGCGTGCGGAATCTTCGCCTTCACCGCCGCCATGGGTCTCGCGGGCTCGTGGGTGGTCGCGATAGCGGCCGCCGTCGCGACGACGGCCGGCGCGGCGTGGCTCGTGCACACGCGTGCTCGCAACGCGTTCGACCCCGCGGCCGCGTCGCGCGGGCTCAAGATCTTCTCTCTGTGCGCGACCGCCGTCGTCCTGGTTTCGCTGGTGCGTCTTGCGGTATTTACGGTCGATCCGTCGCGGACCGAATATTCGTTCCTGCCCACGAGCCAGTGGGAAATCAAACATTCGTGCCTGACCGCGTACTATGTCGCCGCCGACGCGTCGCGATCGCGTCCCGACGTCTACGACCATTCGCTGTACAACGCACCCGACGACGACCCCAGCGCACCGCGCAAGCCGCTCACGCTGGGACCGTTCAACATCGACGTGTACGAATATCCGCCCCAGTTCCTGCTCTTGCCGCGTGCGGTGATGCTGCTCACGCCGACCTTCGAGCACATGCGCATGCTGTGGTTTGCGCTGTGCGGCGGGTTGTGGCTGTACGCAATATGGGCCATCGCGCGCTTCTTGGGTCCGCTTGACGGGACGCGCGCGTTGCTGTGGGCGCCGTTGGCGTGGTCGCTCTCCACCGTCAGTGCGTTGCAGAAAGGCAACGTGCAGGTGATCGTCATCGCGGTCGCGATGCTGGCCATGCTGCTGTTCCAACGACGACGCTACTGGCTGGGCGGCTTCCTCTTGGCCTACATGACCGTGGCGAAACTGTTCCCGGGTCTGCTCGTGATCTACTTGCTCGCGCGGCGCGAGTGGCGCGCCGCGGCGTGGACGACGGCGTTCTCGATCGCCTTCACGGCGGTGGCTTTCGCGATGTTCGGAACGGGCGCATTCGTGGCGTTTCGCGAGCACCTTCCGGGGTTGGTGGGCGGCGAAGCCTTCCCCGCGTTTCGCAACCCGGCCGCCATCGCGGTCAACCAGTCGATCCCGGGACTGGTGTTCAAGCTGAAGCTGTTCGGCGTTCCCGGCATGGGGTTCACGGCCGCGAAGATCGTCGGTTGGCTGTACACGTTGATCGTGGTCGCGGCGACCATCGCGACGGGCCGGCGCGCGTGGCGCGAACGCGACCTTCCGCTGGTATGGTTGGCGATCCTGATCCTGGCGACGATGCGCAGCCCGTTCCTGCCGCAGGCCTACGGCGCGATGCCGTCGCTGTGGCTGTTGACTCTCTTCGCCGCGACGCGCCCGTCATCGCGCTGGGCGTTGGTCCTGCTCGCCCTTCTTGCGCTCAACGTGTACTGGGCGCAAGGCTGGCCCGGAGATCCGCGCGTGATTGCGATCGCGCACGTACTGCCGCAAGCGACCGCGTTCGCGCTGGTCGTGCTAACACTGCGCCTTCCTCGCCTCAACCCCGTACAAAGTACGGCGCCGCGATGAGTGCAGCTCCAATGATCACGAGAGCGATGGTGTTGGAGACGAAGTATGGAAACACGATGAGCAGAAGGCCGCACGCGAGCGGCACCATCTTGCTCTGCTTCTTGCCGTAGATGAAGTAGCCGAGCCCGATCGAACCGAAGAGGAATCCCCACCAGATCGAAGCCGTGCTCACGGCGATCGCCCTCCCGCGGCGGCGCTACTTGGCCGCGTCGATGACCGCGGCGGCGACTTCGTCCACCATCGCGTCCGTCATCTCGGCGTACATGGGCAGCGACACGATGCGCGCGACCACCTTCTCCGCGATCGGGAAGGCGCCCTGCTTCAATCCCAAGTGCGCGTAGGCGGGCTGCAAGTGGAGCGGCAGCGGGTAGTGGATGCCGGTGCCGATGCCCTTCTCCTTCAAGCGCGACATGACGGCGTCGCGGTCGGAGACGCGCACGACGTACAAATGATACACGTGCGTGCGGCCGGGTGCCGCCGCGATCGGCTTCACCGAGGTACCGGCGAACGCCTTGTCGTAGCGCGCGGCGTGCGCGCGACGGCGCTCGGTCCACTTGTCGAGGTGCTTCAACTTCACGTCGAGCACCGCGGCCTGGATGGCGTCGAGGCGGTAATTCCAACCTTCGTAGAGGTGGTGGTACTTCTCCTTGCTGCCGTGGTCGCCGAGCGCGCGCATCATGACCGCGACCTCTTCGTCGTCGGTGGCGACGAGGCCGGCGTCGCCGTACGCGCCGAGATTCTTCCCGGGATAAAAGCTGAACGCGGTGGTGTCGCCGAGCGTCCTCTTGCGGTCGCCCGCGATCGCGGAGCCGTGCGACTGCGCGGCGTCGGCCACGATCTTGAGATTCTTGCGCCGCGCGACGTCGCGCATCGCGTCCATGTCGGCGGGCTGTCCGTAGAGGTGCACGGGGATGATGGCGCGCGTCTTCGACGTGACGGCGGCTTCGACCTTGGCGGGGTCGATGAGCTGCGTTTCCTCGTCGACGTCGACCAGCACCGGCTTCGCGCCGGCGTGCATGATCGCTTCGGTGGTGGCGATGAAGGTGTTGCACGCGGTGATGACTTCGTCGCCGCGCTTCACGCCGACGCCCATGAGCGCTAGGTGCAATGCCGACGTGCCGCTGCAGCTGCCGACGCCGAAGCCGGCCCCGCTGTACGCGGCGAAGTTGCGCTCGAAACGCCGCACCGTTTCCCCGCCGATGAAACCGCAACTCTCGACCACGCCCGCGATGGCGGCGTCGACGTCGGGCTTGATGGATGCGTACTGCGCCTTGAGATCGAGAAACGGAACGCCCATGTCGGAATCTACCTCTCTAATGCGGTTTGGATGCGGCTCGGGAGCCGCGGAGCATACCACAGGGCGTCCGTGCGCGGCAATCCGCGCCGAGGGGCCCGGGCACGGCGCTTGCACGAATCGCGCCGATGGCTCGCAACCGACATCGAATGGCGGCGCTGGTCGCCGCGCTCGTCGCGCTCGCGACCGCCTGCGGCGGGGGCGACGGCGGCGGCCCCTCCGACGACGGCACGCCGCGCGTGCCCGTCGTGCACGCGGTCACGGTCGACGACGGCACGTACTATCCGAAGGAGATCACGATCGTGCGCGGCGACAGCGTCGCGTGGACGTGGCGCTTGAACGACGACCACTCGGTCACCTCGGGCACGTCGCCGGATCCCAGCGAAGACCCGCGCCTGTTCGACTCGGGAGTGCAAGGCGGCGGCACCTTCGGCTTCCGCTTCACGCAAACGGGGACGTTTTCGTATTTCTGCCGCAAGCACTGGAACATGGGGATGACCGGCCAGGTGACGGTCCAGGCCCCGTAGTTTGATTGACACCCGCCGAACCCCGCCCGTAGACTTGCGGGAAGTTTCGAACCGCACTCGATCCGGCCCCCGGCACCGGGCCCCTGAGGTATCGCTGCGTTGACCCCTGACCGTAGAACGCTGCTGGCCCTCTTTTCGCTCGCGTTCGGCTTGCGCATCCTCTACGCGGTCGTGCTCGGCAACGACCCCGTTCTGCTGCCCCACGAGACCAACGCGTATCTCGTCGCCGAGCGCATGGTGGAGGGCTGGGCGTGGATCTCGACTCCGTTTTCGCCTACCGCCCCCGGCTACCGCATGCTGCTCGCGAGCGCGTTCAAGCTCCTGGGCGTGTCGTGGTGGACCGCGGTGATTCTCAATGCCGTCCTCGGTGCTACCACCACGCTGTTCCTGTACCGCATCGGCGAACGCCTCCTCGGCAAGCGCGTCGGCTTGGTGTCGGCGTTGTGGCTTGGCCTCTCGGTCAACCACATGCACTTCGCGAGCCTCGCGGTCCGCGACGTCCTCGTCACCTTCCTCCTGACGTGGCTCGCTTACGCGCTGGCGCGGCCGTTCTATCGCATGCGCACCGCAACCTGGACCGCGTTCTTGTGCACGCTGCTCCTGCATACCGAGCCCATGTTCCTCATTCTGCTGCCGCTCTTGGTCGTGTTCCTCGCGCTCGGGTCGACGCACCACCGCGCGTTGAGCGTGCAGTACGTGTTCCTGTTCGTGGCGGCGCTGTTCATCTATTTCATCCCGTGGACGGCGCGCAATTGGATGGTCTACCACGACGTGGTTCCGGTGGGATTGGAATCGGAGCGCTACACCGCGCCGGTGTCGCGCTGGGTGCGCGACCTGCCGCCCGAGCCCGCCGTCACCGCGCCGGGCGCCACCGTGATCGAGAAGCCGGGCTTCCTCTACAACGAGCGCGAATTCTGGCGCGTGGTGCGACTCGAGCCGTTTGCGGGCGACGCCGCGCACGGACTCGCGCCCGAGAAGGCGTGGTCGCTGCGCCACAACGCCTCCAGCGTGCTGAACTACGGCGTGCTCTTGCCCTTCTTCGTGGCGGGATGCGTGTTCGCGGTGACACGACGCCACCGCGCGGCCCTGGTGCTGGCGTCGATCGTGGTCGCGTCCGCGACCGTGCGGGGGTTCGTGGGGGTGAGCGACGCGGCGCGACTGTCGGTCGAGCCGCTCATCATCCTGGTTGCGTTCTACGGCGTGAAGGTACTGCTCGACCTGCGCCGCGCCGCCGGCGAAGTCCCCGCGACCGCCGCCTAGCTACGCCACGTCCGCGCGCAAATCACGCCCGGTCATTTCGCGCGGGCGCGCGACTCCCAGATAATCGAGAATGGTGGGCGCGATGTCGCGGAGCGACCCACCGTCGATGAGCTTCCCGCGATACGAGGGGTCGACCAGTATGCACGGCACCGGGTTGGTGGTGTGCGCGGTGTGCGGCCCGCCCGTCGCGGGGTCGACCATCAGCTCCGCGTTGCCGTGGTCGGCGGTGACGACGACGGCGGTGCGATCGAGGTCGATCGCCTCCAGCACGCGGCCGACGCACGCGTCGACCGTTTCGCACGCCTTGATAGCCGCCGCCAGCACGCCGGTGTGCCCCACCATGTCGGGATTCGCGAAGTTGCAGATCACGTAGTCGTGGCGGTCGGAGCGGATCTCCTTCACCAGCGCGTCGGTCACTTCGTACGCGCTCATCTCCGGCTTCAAGTCGTACGTCGCCACCTTGGCCGACGGAATCAGCACGCGCGTCTCGCCCGGATACTCGGTCTCTTCGCCGCCGTTGAAGAAGTAGGTGACGTGCGCGTACTTTTCGGTCTCCGCGATGCGCAGCGTGGTCTTGCTGGCCGCCGCCGCGGTGTCGACCAAGATGTTCGTGCGCGACTCGGGCGCGAACACGGTCGGGATGTGCAGCGTCTCCTGGTAGCGCGCCATGCCGACGTAGTGCACGCGCGGGTGCGCGCGGCGCTCGAAGCCCGCGAAGGTCGCGTCGGTGAAGGCGTGCGTGATCTGGCGCGCGCGGTCGGCGCGAAAGTTGTAGAACACCACCGAGTCGCCGTCGCGAACGAGTCCCGCGCGGTCGACGAGCACCGGCTCGACGAACTCGTCGGTGACGCCGGCGTCGTACGAGCGGCGGATGGCCGCGGCCGCGCTGGCGGCGACGGCGCCTTCGCCCAGCGTGAAGAGGTCGTAGGCGCGCTGGGTGCGCTCCCAGCGCTTGTCGCGGTCCATCGCGTAGTAACGCCCGACCACGGTCGCGATCGAACCCACGCCCTCCGCGCGCATGCGATCCTCCAGCGCGCGCAGGTAGCCTTCGCCGCCGTGGGGCGCGGTGTCGCGCCCGTCCATGATCGCGTGCACGAACACGCGCGGCACGCCGCGCTGCTTCGCCATCTTGAGGAGCGCGTATAGGTGCTGCTCGTGGCTGTGGACGCCGCCGTCGGAGAGGAGTCCCACGAGGTGCAGCGCGCCGGTTGTGCGCACGCGCTCCATGGCCTCGACCAGCGCCGCGTTCGCGAGCAGCGAGCCGTCCTTGATCGCGCGGTCGATGCGCACGATGTCCTGATACACGACGCGCCCCGCACCCAAATTGAGGTGACCGACTTCGCTGTTGCCCATCTGCCCGTCGGGGAGCCCGACCCACGGCCCCGACGCTTCGATCAGCGTGCGCGGATAACGCGCCCACAGCCCGTCGACCACCGGCGTCTTGGCGAGACGCACCGCGTTCGCTTCCGTTTCTTCACGCCAGCCCCAGCCGTCCATGATGAGGAGCACGACTTTCTTGGTGCGACTCATGGCCTTCCTCCTCCCGCGCCGGCGCGCGCGCGCGCGAGGCGCGCGAGGTTCTCCGACGCGGCGTGGTTGTCGGGCTCGAGTCGCAGCGCTTCCTTGAATTCGCGCTCGGCTTCGTCGAAGCGCCGCGTCATCGCGTAGGCGGACCCCAGCGTGACGTGTCCGTTCGCGTAGCCGGGCTCGATCTTCACCGCGCGCTGCGCCATGCGCAGCCCGTCGTCGATGCGGCCGGTTTCGATGTACATCACCGCGAGATTGTTCATCGCGTAGAAATCGTCGGGCTTGAGCCCGATGCATTTTTCGAGCGCCGCTTCCGCCTCCGGGTACATCTTGAGCTTGCCGTAGCAAACGGCGAGGTTGTTGTACGCGCTGTAGAAGTTGGGGCGCATCTTGATCGCCTGCTGGTACGCCTCGATGGCCTTGGTGTATTCGCCGCGCTGCTGGTAGCGCTGCCCGAGGTTGTTTTGCGCGTCGGCGTTGTCGGGCGTGAGGTAGCCGAGCGCTTCCAACTTCTTCATCGTCTCTTGGTCGGCGGCCGAAGTAGTGCCGCCCGCGCTCGCGCTCTCCTTGGGACCGTCCAGCGTCGCCACCGACTCCTGCGAAAAGCTCGCCACGGTGGCGTCGTCGAACGCGGACGCGAGAATCTTCCCCGGCATGTCGGACGCGCGCGGGAGACCCGCAAGCGCGACGATGGTGGGCGCGACGTCGAGGATCGACGCCCCCGCGATGGCGGCGCCCTTCTTCACCCCCGCGCCGTAGAACGCGACGATGCCGTCGATGCGGTGCCACTTGGCGGCGTTGCCGGCCCAGATCTCGGGCCGGTTCTTCAAGCGCACGTCGCCGCTCTTGAAACCGTGGTCGGAGATCACCATCAGCACGGTGCGATCGTCGAGCTTCGACATGATGTCGCCCAGGATCTCGTCCTGCACGACGTACGCCTCTTCGACCGCGCCGTGGTAGCGCGCGTACTCGTCGGCGGGGACGTCGGGCATGCGCGGCGGCGCGTGCAGCATGAAGAGGTGGCTCATGGCGTCGACCCACTCGAAGTACACGGCCAGCACGTCGGGCGAATCCGTCTCGAGCAGGTGCGTCGCGATGTTGCGATAGGTCATGGTTGACGCGTACAAGTGGATCAAGTTGTTGATGGGATCCTTGGGGTCGAAGTCGCCGTGGTGGCGCGCCATCTCGCTCGGGGGAACGTCGACGAAGCGCGCCACGTCGCCGTCCGCGACGGCGTCGGCGTGCACCGCGAGTGCCGCCAACTCGCGCTCGCGCTCGCGCGGCGAGAGGCTCGTCGCCAGCGCGCGCGCGGTGTCGCCGGGCGCGTACGCGAGGTAACCGAACTTGTCGGTCACCATCACGCCCGCGATCGACTCGGCGGGGTCGGTCGCCAGCCACCCGATCACGTCGACGGTGCGGTCGTGGCGCGAGAGCATGTTCCAAAACGCGTCGACCTTGCGGTAGCGGCGGCTGATCGGCACGCGCGCCCCCGTCTGCGGGTCGACCACCGTGAAGTTCAAGATGCCGTGGTCTTCGGGGTAGCGCCCCGTCGCCATGGTGGTCCACAAGAGCGGCGAGAGCATCGGTTCTTCGGAGCGCAGCGGTCCCGTCGCGCCGTCGCGCTCGAGGCGCGCGAAGTTGGGCAGCTTGCCGGCGTCGATGAGCGGCTGCAGGTTCACCCAGTCGCCGCCGTCGACGCCCACGATGACGAGGCGGCGCGGCGCCTGCGATGTGCGCGCGGCGTGTTGGTCGCGCGCGCGACCGCCCGCGCGCACCTCGACGCCGAGCGGTGTCAGCTCGTCGCGCACGCGCGCGACCACGGCGGCGTCGACGTCGGCGAGCGCGGAGGCGTCGCGGCTCGCCGCTTCGATCTCGGCCACCGAGGTGACCAGCTTCGCGAAGGCGGACTCGAAGCCGACCGAGAAATGCTGGTAGAGCGACGCCGCGCTCCCGGGCGCGAAGGTGAGGTCGAACCGGTAGGCGACGCGCAGCGAGTCGCCGTTCGCGAAGAGGACCGGAAACGCGCCCTCGTCGGGCACGCGGAACGACTGCTCGCCCGCCGGGTACGAGACCAGCTTGGCGCCGGGGCCGACCCAGCGCCACCCGCTCGCCACCACGCGCACGTCGCCGCCGCGCGCGACGCGCACGGCTTCGCGGCCGGGCGGGACGCGCTTCAAACCCGCGACGACACCCAATATGAGGAGCGCGAGCAGTGCGGGAACGACGATACGAATCAGCTTCATCGGGATTGGGCGCCTAGTATAATGCATCGACCATGGACTCCGCGATACCCGTGCACTCGGCGGTCCCGCCGTCCGTCGTCGTCGTGGTCCTGACGTGGAACGGACGCGACCTGACGCTCGACTGCCTGCGCTCGTTGGAAGCGGTGACGACCCCCAACGTGCGCACGATGGTGGTCGACAACGCGTCGAGCGACGGAACCGTGGAGGCGATTCGCGCCCGCTACGGCGCCCGCGTCGACGTGGTCGCGAACGCGTCGAATCTGGGCTACGCCGGCGGCAACAACGTCGGCATCAAGAAGGCGCTCGACGACGGCGCGCGCTTCGTGCTGCTTCTCAACAACGACACCACCGTCGCGCCGACCTTCGTCGACGAGCTCGTGCGCGCCGCGCGCGAATCCGACGCCGTCGGCATCGCCGCGCCCAAGATCTACTACGCGCAACCGCCCAACCGCATCTGGTACGCGGGCGGCGTGATCTCGCTGTGGAAGGGCACCGCGCGTCATATCGGCATCCGCGAAGTCGACCGCGGGCAGCACGACCGTGCGCGCGACGTCGACTACGCGAGCGGGTGCGCGCTCCTCGCGCGGCGCGAGGTGTTCGAGCGCGTGGGATTCCTGGACGAAGGCTATCGCGCGTACTTCGAGGACGCCGACTTGTGCGTGCGCGCCGCGCGCGCCGGCTATCGGATTCGCTACGTCCCCGCCGCGCAGGTGTGGCACCGCATCTCGGCCAGCACCGGCGGCCAGGTCTCGCGGGCCAAGATTCGGCGCAAGCTCGCGAGCTCGGCGCGCTTCTTTCGCACCTACGCGCGCCCGTATCATTGGATCACGATTCCTTTATTTTTCGTGCTCGATGTGGTACGAATTAGCGGCCTGGTCCTGGTCGGCCGCATCCGCGACGCCGACCCACTCTAGCCTCGTACGCCTTGAACAACCGGACGGTTCCCGCGCAGTGAAGGTCGCGATTTTCGGGTCCGGCGGCCAACTCGGTCGCGCCCTCGCCGCCACCTTGGCGACGACGCACGACGTCGTTGCCGTCGACCACGACCGCGCCGACATTCGCGACGCGGACGCGGTCGCCGACGCGGTGCGCGGCGCGCGCCCCGACTGGGTCGTCAACGCCGCCGCCATGACCCACGTCGACCGCTGCGAGAACGAACCCACCGCCGCCTTCGACGTAAACGCGCTCGGCGCGCGCAACGTCGCGCGTGCGTGCGCGAGCTCCGGCGCGCGCCTCATTCACATCAGCACCGATTACGTGTTCGACGGCGAGAAATCCTCCGCGTACGTCGAGGACGACGTCGCGCGTCCCATCAACGCCTACGGCGTCAGCAAGCTGGCGGGCGAGTGGTTCGTGCGCGCCGACGCCCCCGCGCACGCGATCGTGCGCACGAGCGGGCTGTACGGCTGGTACGTGTGCCGCGGCAAGGGATCGAATTTCGCGGAGACGATGCTGTCGCGCGCGCGCCAAGGTCAGGCGCTGCGCGTGGTGGACGACGAGCGCCTGACGCCCACCTTCACCGAAGACCTATCGCGACAGATTCGCACCATGATCGAGCGCGGAGTGCCCAACGGCGTCTACCACGCCA